>JBCDCH010000008.1 GCA_039182125.1 Planctomycetota bacterium | reverse complement strand
TCCCGACCGTGCGTTTGTTTCCAACGCTAGCGGTAGCGGGTCGGCCGAACAACCGCGGCCTGCACATCAGCTAGATCCCTCGGCTGCGCTCGGGATGACAAGAAGGTTTAGTCGCTCGGCTTTTCCGTCGGCCGCATCAACGGGAACAGCAGTACGTCGCGGATGCTCTCGGCGCCGGTCAGGAGCATGATCAAACGGTCGATACCGAGCCCCATCCCGCCGGCTGGGGGCATGCCGACTTTCAGGGCGTTGAGGAAGTCGTGGTCGATCGCCTGTTTCTCGGCGTCGTCGCCGACCTGCTGCCGGAAGAGGTCTTCCTGGACATCCGGGTCGTTGAGCTCGGTGTAGCCGGGCGAAATCTCCTGGCCGTTGATCGCGAGTTCGTACACGTCGGCGAAGTACGGATCGTCCACGCACGGCTTGGCCAGCGGGATGATGACCGATGGCACGCGCGTGACGAAGGTCGGGTTGATGAGCGTGGGCTCGACAAGCTTCTCGTACACATTTACTAGCTGCTCTGCCGGTGATGTGGCTCCGATGCAGAACTGGGTGAACTGCACCAGGTTTCGGCGACCGATGTCGGTACCGGCTGATGTAAGAAGATCGACAATCTTTAACCGCAAATCTTCGTCCGAGATGCGGGCAGCTAGCTTCTGTACGTCGTCTTTCGTCAACTCTAGCTTCTCTATCTCATCTGCAGCGTCATCGGTCAACGCTGTAGCAAGTGCTTGAAGTACGTCGGCGTCTGCGTCTGCGAGTGAACACTTGCTGAACGCCCATCCCGTCCGCTCCTCCACCAACTCCGCCATCGACGCGCGGCGCCACGGGCGTGTAAGGTCGATCATCCGGCCGTTCGGATGCTCGATCTTCAGCCCGCCGCAGAACTTCTCGGCCAGCTCGCACACCAGCTCCTCGACCCACTCGGCCATCGTCTCCCACGATCCGAACGCCTCGTACGCCTCGAGCATGGTGAACTCGGGGTTGTGGCGGGGGGAGATGCCTTCGTTGCGGAAGTTGCGGCCGATCTCGAAGACCTTGGGCATGCCGCCGACCAACAGCCGCTTGAGGTACAGCTCGGGGGCGATGCGCATGAACAGGGGGATGTCCAGGGCGTTGTGGTGGGTCGTGAAGGGCCGCGCGGCCGCCCCACCCTGCAGGCTTTGCAGCATCGGCGTTTCGACCTCGATGTAGCCGCGGTTGCGGAGGAACTCTCGGATGTGCTGGACGATCTGCGTCCGCTTGACCGCCAGGTCCATCACCTCCGGGTTGGCCCAGAGGTCGGTGTAGCGCTGGCGGTAGCGGAGGTCGGTGTCCTCGAGGCCGTGGTACTTGTCGGGCGGCGGGACCAACGCCTTGGCGACGGCGTGGATCTTCGTGACCCAGATGGTGGTCTCGCCCTTGTTGGTCGTGCCGAGCGCGCCCTCGACGGCGAGGCGATCGCCCAGGTCGAGCAGATTGCGGACGGCCCAGGCGTTGTCGTCGTGCTCGGCGAGCCGCTTCTTGTCCAAGCCGATCTGCAGGTCGCCCGACGCGTCGCGCAGGGTGATGAACGAGAGCTTGCCCATGTCGCGCTTGAGCACGATCCGCCCCTGCCCGAGCACCGTCGGCCCGCCGTCGTGGCCCATCGACTCGTCGTACTTGCCGCGAATGTCCGCCAGCGGCTCGATGCTATCGACGCGGTGGCCGTACGGATCGACGCCGAGCTCGCGGAGTTTTTCGAGCTTGGCCCGGCGTTCGTTTTCGTATTCGGAGCGGTGCTGCGTGCGTTGTTCGGCGGAAGCGTCCGGCATGGAGAAAGCGTAGGCGGGCTCGCGACTGCGGCGGTGCCGTTCGCTCTCGGCCAATCATCGCCGCTCCTCACAGCGCAAGACGGAGAACGATCTCGCCGTCGTCGACTTCGCCGGTGGGGCGAAAGCCGTAGCGTTCGTAGAATGGGCCGGGGCAGCCGTCGCCGGGGACGTAGGACGTACCAAGCGCGTCACCGTCGGGAAGCGTTCGGACGTGGGCGACGATAAGGTCAAGGCCGGTGGTGCCGTAACCTTTACGTTGGTGCTCGGCGTAGATCATGTAGCGCCAAAGAAAGTACGACGCCTTGCCATCGGGGGCTTCGGGATGGTCCGGGCCAAGGAGCTCGAGCATCGCGAACCCGATGGGCTTGTCGCCGATGCACAGCGCACGCGGCCAGGCGCGCTCCAGGTCTACGTACGCCTCGGCGAGGGACCGGACGTTGGGCGCGACGAACTTTTGCTGCTGCGGTTCGACGCTCAAGGCGAGGACGTCGCGGAGCATCGGCCGCGTGATCGGCTTGAGTTGGATGGCGTGGGCGGGTGAGGTCATATGGGCCTGAACGAATGAAAGCTTAGGCGAGGTCACAACCACCACGTGCCGTTGTCCTTCGGCGGTCGGATGACCGAGAGCTCTTCTTACCGAGCCCAAGTGTCCACCGGCGTTACCGGACGTTTCGTCCGTGGACATACCGCGACGCTTGGCCGATAAGACACCGGTGCGGCGGGTTGCATTTGCGTTCATTTTCCTCCTGATCTTCGCTCAGTCCGCGGCGGCGGCGCTGCGGACGGTCGAGACGCGGTACTACCGGATTCACGCGGACCTGCCGAGCTCGCTGGTCGCGTCGATCGGCGACGAACTGGATCGCATGCACGTCGAGTACGCGCGGCGGTTGGCCGGGTTCGGCGTGCCGGCGGCGGCGAGCAAGTGCGAGATCTACCTCTTCGAAAACGAGTCGGACTACGTCGGCTTCGTCGGCGAAGCGCACGGTCACAGCGGCGGCGTGTTCATGCCGGACCGGAACGCCATCGCGGCTTACCTCGGCGACCAGGGCCGCGACCGGCTGCGGGCCGTGCTCCGACACGAGGGCTTCCACCAGTTCGCCCATGCGGTGATCGATCACGACATCCCCGTCTGGCTCAACGAGGGCATCGCGCAGCTCTTCGAGGAAGGCATCTGGGTCGAGGAAGGCAACGCATCGCGCCTCGTGCTCGGCCAAGTCCCGCCGACCCGGCTGCGTCGGCTGCTCGTCGACGGCAAGTCCGGCAAGTTGATGCCCCTCGACCAACTCATGGCCCTCGACAGCGAGGCATGGTGGGCGAACATGGCCGACCCCGACACGTCGGCGATGCAGTACAACCTCGCGTGGGCCGCGGCACACTTTCTCGTGTATGACGAGCAAGGCGGCGACCACCGGCTGCGGCGGCGTCTGCTCCACGCGCTCAAGCTCATGCACGCCGGCTACGGGGCCGACGTCGCGATGCGGCGGAGCTTCGGTGACGACTACCGGCCGATGCAGTCGGCGTTCCTCCAGTACTGCAACCAACTCCGCCCCACCGCCGAGGCGACCGCGCTGGAACACCAACGCATCCGCGCCGACATGATCCGGCTGCTGCACGGCAACGGCATCACGTTCAAGAATGCCGGCGAACTACGCCGCTTCGCCGACCGGCACAAGGTACGGATCACCTACCAGGACGGCACGCTCCGCTGGCAGAGCAACGCGGACCCCGCGCGGCATTTCGTCGATCACGCCGGCAACCCGCTGCCGGACAGCCAGCTGTTCTTCTCACGCGCACAGCGTTCGCTGCCGGACCTGATCTGCCGGCCCGGCGGTCGGGTCGAGCTCGTGACGCGGTTCCATCGCTTCGGCGATCACGTCGACCACGAAACCGTCGTTCGTCTGCGGTAGACTTCGCGAATGTCCCGTGCAGCGATCGGACTCGGCTCGAATCTCGGTGACCGGGCGGCGCACATCCGAGCGGCGCTCGACGTGCTCGCGCCGGTGTCGGTGAGCACGAACTTCGAGAACCCCAGCGTCGGCGGGCCGGCCGACGCGCCGGACTTTCTCAACGCCGCGGCCGTCATTGAAACCGACCGCTCACCCCGTGAACTGCTCGCTAAGTTGCACCGCATCGAGTCGGACCTCCACCGCGAGCGCCCCTTCCCCAACGCTCCGCGGACACTCGATCTCGACCTGCTGTTGTACGACGACCTGATTGTCGACGAGCCGAATCTCACTGTGCCACACCCACGGCTGCACGAGCGGCGGTTCGTGCTGCACCCGCTGGCGGAAATCGCGCCGGACTGGCGACACCCAGTGTTCGGACGGACCGTCGCAGAGTTGCTGTCGGGCCTGCCGGCGAATGCGTAACGTGCGGCCATGCAGGTCGCGGAGAAGATTGCGGAGTTTCGGAGACTGCGGGCCGAGTGCGGCAACGTGGCGTTCGTGCCGACGATGGGGGCGCTCCACGAGGGCCACCTCGCGTTGATCCGGGCGGCCAAGACCCACGCCGCGACGGTTGCCGTGAGTATTTTCGTGAATCCGACGCAGTTCGGGGCGAACGAGGACCTGAGCCAATATCCGCGTCCGATCAAAGCCGACCTGGCCAAGTGCGACGCCGAGGGTGTTGATCTGGTGCTTAACCCGTCGCCACAGGAGATATACCCGACCGGCACGCTCGACACGATCGTCGATCTGCCCGAGTTGACCGGCAAGCTGGAAGGTCGCCATCGGCCCGGCCACTTTCGCGGTGTGTGCCAGGTCGTGCTCAAGCTGTTCAATATCGTCCGGCCGACCGTGGCGGTGTTCGGGCGTAAGGATTTCCAACAACTCCGCGTGATCGAAGCGATGGTCGAGGCACTGGACGTGCCCGTGCAAATCGTCGGCGAGCCGACCGTTCGCGAAAGCGACGGGCTGGCGCTGAGCAGCCGCAACGTCTACCTCGCGCCCGACGAGCGGCGGCGTGCCCTGTCGATCATCGGCGGGCTGCGCACGGCTAAAGCCGAGTACGAGTCCGGCATCGAACAAACCAATCGGCTCGAGTCCACCGTCCGCAACGCGATCATGGCCAGGGGTTCGGTCGAACAGGGCGACAACCTCGGCCACATCCCCGTCTCGATCGACTACGTTCAAGCGGTCGATCCCCGCACGCTCGAGCCGAGGCTCGCCGTGGATGGGCCGACGATCATGGTCGTCGCGGCCCGCATCGGGAAAACCCGACTGATCGACAACTTGGTCATCCGCGATTGACGCCTACGCTTTTGCGTGCAAGACGTTCTGTTTCGCATCCCGTTCCTGGACCTGCCGATCTACGGGTACGGGCTCATGCTCGTGCTTGGCGTCTTTTCCGCGATGGGTTTGTCGAAATGGCTCGCGCCGAAGGTCGGGATCGATCCGGACTTTTTTCAGAACGCCGCCCTGCTCGCGGTGTTTTCCGGCATCGTCGGCGCACGTCTCTCGCACATCTTCGAGAACCTCGACAAGTTCACCGATCCCACACGCTCGTTCGGTGCCAACTTCTTCGACGCGATCAACCTCACCAGCGGCGGCCTCACGTTTTTCGGCGGGTTGATATTCGCCGCGCTGGTGACCATCGCTTACGCGGTCTGGAAAAAAGTCCCGCTCAAGCTCGGGATGGACGTGGCGGCTCCCTGCATCGTGCTCGGGCTGGCGTTCGGGCGGATCGGGTGTTTGCTCCACGGCTGCTGCTGGGGCGGCGTGTGTGACCTGCCTTGGGCGATCGAGTTTCCGTACGGCTCGCCGGCCCACATGGATCATGTCGAAGCCGGGCTTGTCGCACCTCCAGGGCCACAACTGGCGGCGCTCGAAGCAATCAACCCCGCGGCCGCCGAGCGGCTCAAGGCCGACTTTCACTCCCTGCCAGTTCATCCCACGCAGCTCTACTCCTCGGCCAACGCGTTCTTTCTGACGGCGGTCCTCATTGCGTTCTTCCACGTCCCGCACCAAGCCGGCCGGGGGTTGGCTTTGATGATGATTTTGCTCGGGTCGAGCCGGTTCTTGCTCGAGACGATTCGTCGCGAGCCGACCGTGATCGGAAGCTTCTCGTTCAGCATGGTCGTGGGACTCCTGCTTGCGGCGGCGGGCGTGGTGCTGTGGTTCCTGATGCCAAAGCTTGGGCCCACCACGACCGTCGACGTGACGGCGAATCCGCCGGACGTTGAGCCCAAACCCGCTCCCGCTACGGTGCCGGCATGACGTTCCCCGACCGCCTCCACGCGGCCATCCGTGAGAAGAACTCCGTCGTCTGCGTGGGCATCGATCCGAACTACTTTCGGCTCCCCGACGCGGTGATTCCGGGAGCACGCAACGCCAATGACGCCGCGGCGGTGGTCGATGCGTTTTTCACGTTCACGTTGGGCGTGCTCGACGCGGTCGCCGAGTACGCTGCGGCGGTGAAGTTTCAGTCGGCGTACTTCGAGCAGTACCACGCCGAGGGCGTCGAGGCGTATTTCTCGCTCATCCACGAGGCGAAGACCCGCGGCCTGATCGTCATCGGCGACGCCAAACGCGGTGACATCGGCGCGACCAGCGAAGCCTACGCCGCGGCCCACCTCGCCCCCATGGCCGGTGAGGACGTCGAAACGCCCGACGCCTTGACGGTCAACCCGATGCTCGGCATGGACACGCTCGAGCCGTTCGTCAATGCCGCCGTTGACGAAGACAAGGGGCTGTTCGTCCTGGTGCGCACCAGCAACCCGGGCAGCGCGGAACTGCAGGACGTGCAACTCGCGGACGGGCGGACGTGGAGTGAGATGGTCGCGGAGAAAGTGAATGATCTCGCTCACCGCCCCGCCGCGCTCGGCCGTTGCGGCTGGTCGGCGATCGGGGCGGTCGTGGGGGCGACACAGGCTGAGCAAATGCAAAGCCTGCGTCGACGCTTGCCGGACAGCCCGTTGCTTTTACCGGGCTACGGGGCACAGGGGGCGACGGCCGAGATGACCCGCGCGGCCTTCGAGAACGACGCCCCCGCTCTGGTCAGTGCGAGCCGCAGCGTGCTCTATCCCGAAGGTGACGGCGACTGGCAACAAAACATCGCCGCCGCCGCGAAGGCGATGCGGGACGAGCTGCGCAATCTCTAACTTCCACGGCTTCAGCCGTGGGTCTGCAACGAGTAACGTCAACCGCTGACCCACGCCTGAAGGCGTGGGCTTTCGTATGGTGTGGGCGTGAACGACCTTGCCGGCAAACGTGTGACCGTCTTCGGGCTCGGCCGCTTCGGCGGCGGAGTGGCCGTGACACGCTGGCTCTGCACGCAAGGCGCGATCGTGACGGTCGTCGACTCGGCGAACCGCGATGCGTTGGCCGAGTCGATCACCGAGATCGACGGCTGTGACGTGACGCTGAAAATCGGCGACGAACCGGATGCCGGCGATTTCTCGGACACCGACCTCGTGGTCGCCTCGCCCGCAGTCCGGCCGGGCCATCCCATGCTCGCGGTGGCGGCCGACTCGAAGGTCGAAGTCACGACGGAGGTGGTGCTTTTCGCCGAACGTTGTCGCAGCCGATACGTCTTCGGCGTCACGGGCACCAAGGGCAAGTCCACGACCGTCGAGCTGCTGGCCCGCATGCTCCGCGTCGTCGCCAAAGGCGATCGGCCGGACGTCCGCGAACGGCCGAACAAGGTCCGAGCCGTCTTCGACCACAAGCGTCCCCATGGCGTCTGGGTCGGAGGTAACAACGGCACCCCGCTCATCGAGCACCTCGACCGCATCGACCCCGACGATTTCGTCGTGCTGGAACTGTCGAGCTTCATGCTTTGGCACCTGGGCCGAAGCGGATGGTCGCCGCACATCGCCGTCGTCACGATGATCGGCTCCGACCACCTCGACTGGCACGGCTCGCAGGAGGCATACGTCAACGCCAAGCGAAACCTCGTGCGGTTCCAGCGGGAAAGCGATTACGCCGTCGTGGCGAGTAGTTCGCCGCTGAGCCGGGGGTTCAAGGATTACACGCCGGCGACAGTGATCGAGTACGGCAAGCGGGCGAACCTGCCGGAGAAGATCGCCCCGCTGCTGCCCGGCAAGCACAATCGGCTCAATGAGCGAGCTGCCTACGCCGCGGCCAAGCTCTTCGGGCTTTACACGGACGAGGCGGTTGAAGCTTGCGCCGACTTTCGTGGCCTACCGCACCGTCTGGAACTGGTACACGAAGCGGACGGCGTCCGCTGGATCAACGACTCGATCGCGACGATCCCCGCCGCCGCAGCCGCCGCATGCGAGGCGTTCCCGGCAGGCAACGTGATCCAGATCATCGGCGGCAAATCCAAAGGCGGCGACGAAACGCCGATGATCGACACGCTGACCAAGCGGGCCAAAGCCGTGCTTTGCATCGGCGAGACGTCGGCCGCGTTGGCGTTGAAATTGGGGGGGATCGCCCGGGTGTGCGAAACCCTCGACGCGGCCGTCGCCGAAGCCCGCGACCTGGCCACCGAGGGCGATGTCGTTCTGCTCTCCCCGGGCTTTGCCAGCTACGACCAGTTCGCCAACTTCCAGGAGCGTGGGGATGCGTTCCGGCAGCTTGCCAAGGCCTAATCCCATTCGCCTAGCCGCATTTTCGGGGCTCCGGTCCGATAAAATCTTATCCGACGGTCGTTTATTGGTTGCCCGATGGGCGGATTTCGCCATAGTCGTAGTTTCCGCCTATTCCCCCAACCCGTGCCGGTTCAGCCCGCACATGAGAGTGAGAGATTGATGCGTCTTACGAGAACATCGGAGCTTGTATGTGGGCGTACGTCCGCACGTCATTTGATTTGGGCTGCCGCGGTGGCAACCTTTCTTCCCGCGGCGACCGCCGCTGCTTGCGACATTTGTAGCTGGGGCTCGGCCCACGCGGACGGCACGCCGTTCCCCGTCGAGGATCGTATCGCCGCCTACAACGCCAACCTCGCCCCCGGCCAACGGCCCATCGACCTGAACAACTACGGCCCCAACGCCGCGATCGCCGAGATCGGCCCCGGCGGCACGACCCAGCAGGTCTTCGTCGACTTCAGCGGCGCCATCCCCGGCGTTTACTCCCCCGCCGAGCAGGCCAGCGTCATCACCGGCCTCAGCAACCTGTTCGCCGGCTTCGATATCAACTTTTCCCTGACCGACCCTGCCGGCGCGGATACCGATCTGGTCTTCGACGCCTTCGGACTTGGCGGCATCGCCGTCACGGGCATCGACTTCCGCAACATCTCCGCCAGCGATCTGGCGTTCATCGGGACCGACGGCCTGCTGGGGTTTTCATCGGCCGAGCAGGTCAACTACGCCATTAACGTTGGCGGCCATGAGCTGGGACACACCTTGGGACTGCGCCACCATGACGCGTTCGGGCCGATCGGTTCGGGTGTTCCCAGCACCGGGCTCGAGACCGGCTTTGTGCCGTCTTTCCCTGGCGGTACTGCTGCCAACGAGTTCTTTGGCAACACCATGTCCACCCCCGCCTTCGGCGGCGACTTCGGCGTGTTTTTCAGCGGCTTCACAAACTTCAGCGACCGCTCGGCGATCAAACTCCAGTTCGCTGCAGTGGACGACATCATCCCCGAAGCGGCCGGCTTCAATAACACGCTCGCCACCGCCCAGCCGATCGAACTGCAACTTCTCGACCTCTCCGGTATCCAGCCGATCGGCGAAGAGTTCTTCGGCGAAGATGTTCCCGTCCGCGCCAACGCCGTCACCGGCACGCTCAGCAGTGCGGCCGACCTCGACGTCTTCGAAATCCAACTCTTCGCCGGCAACCTGCTCAGCGTCGAGATCGTGAGCGAATCGGTCGCCGAACGCTTCACGGACCTCATCGACGCCGAGGTCACCGTCCTCGACGAAGACGGCAACCCACTGGACTATTTTGGCACCAGCGCGTTCAACGACGACGAGATCGAGACGCTCGACTCGTTCATTTTCGATCTGCTGATCCCCGAGGATGGGACTTACTTCGTGGAGGTTGATGCCACCTCCCTCAACCCGACCGGCAGCTACGAGGTGTTCTTCGCCAGCGTCGGCTTCATCCCCGAGCCGGGCTCGCTGGCACTGGCGGGCGTGGCCGGACTTGCCCTGCTGCGTCGCCGGGTCGGCTGATCCCATTGCTCATCCGCTGCTCCTGACAACCGCCGATCTGGCCTTCTGCCAGATCGGCGGTTTGTCGCGCCATGACCGCCACAAGTGCGGCAGTTCGACTCACGAAACCACCGTCACGGCCCCAAAACAACGATTTCCAACTGGCATGCCGGTTGTAATTGCTTTGGCTTACCACGACTTTCCCGTATCCCAACCCCGTTTTCTCGGAGTTCCAAAGACCCATGCCCGCCAAAATGCTCTCCTTCGACGCCGAAGCCCGCAAGCATCTGCTGACCGGTGTCCAGAAGCTTTCACGTGCCGTTAAGACCACCCTAGGCCCCCGCGGCAAGAACGCCGTCATCGACAAGGGCTGGGGTGCCCCCACCGTCACCAAGGACGGCGTCACTGTCGCCGAGGAGATCGACCTCACCGACAAGTACGAAAACATCGGTGCCAAGATGGTCAAGGAGGCCTCCAGCAAGACCTCCGACGCCGCCGGCGACGGGACGACGACCGCGACGGTCCTCGCCGAGGCGATCTTCGCCGAGGGCTACCGCTACCTCACCGCCGGCACCGACGCCAACGCCCTGGCCCGTGGCATCCGCCGTGCCACCGAGGCCGCCGTCGACGCGATCGTTAAGCAGTCCAAGCCGATCGACGCCTCCAAGAAGGCCGACATCCAGAATGTCGCCGCCATTTCCGCCAACAACGACCAGGAAGTCGGCAAGATCATGGCCGACTGCTTCATGAAGGTCGGCAAGGACGGCGTCATCACCGTCGAGGAAGGCAAGAGCCTCGACACCTACGTCGACGTCGTCGAGGGCATGCAGTTCGACCGCGGCTACCTCTCGCCCAACTTCATCACCGATCAGGACGAGATGGCCGTCGAGTTCGACAAGCCGCTCATCCTCGTTTACGAAGACAAGATTTCCTCGGCCCAAAAGCTGCTGCCGATCCTCGAGAAGATCCAGACGGCAAAGAAGCCGCTGTTGATCATCGCCGAGGACATCGACGGCGAGGCACTCTCGACGCTGGTCGTCAACAAGCTCCGTGGCATCCTCAACGTCGCCGCCGTCAAGGCTCCCGGCTACGGCGATCGCCGCAAGGCCATGCTCAACGACATCGCCGTCCTCACCGGCGGCCGGGCGATCATGAAGGACCTAGGCGTCGAGCTCGACGCCGTCGAACTGACCGACTTCGGCACCGCCAAGAAGGTCCGCATCGACAACGACAACACCACGATCATCGAGGGTGCCGGCAGCAGCGCCGACATCCAGGGACGCATCGAGCAGATCCGCCGCGAGATCGACACCACCACGTCCGACTACGACCGCGAGAAGCTGCAGGAGCGCCTGGCGAAGCTCGCCGGCGGGGTGGCCCAGGTCAACGTCGGTGCCGCGACCGAGGCCGAGCTCAAGGAAAAGAAGGCCCGCATCGAGGACGCCCTCCATGCGACCCGCGCGGCCGTCGAGGAAGGCGTCGTCCCCGGCGGCGGCACCGCGATGGTCCGTGCCCTGGCCGCCCTCGACGAGAAGAAGCTCAAGGTCACCGGCGACGAGGCCGCGGGCGTGAAGGTCATCCGCCAGGCACTCATGGCCCCGCTCAAGCAGATCGCCGAGAACGCCGGCCACAGCGGCAGCGTCATTGTCCGCCGCGTCATGGAAGACAAAGCCGCCAACGGCTTCAACGCCCTCACCGGCGAACACGTCGACATGATCGCCGCCGGCATCCTCACCCCCGCCAAGGTCGAACGCACCGCCCTGCAAAACGCCAGCGAAGTCGCCACACTCCTGCTGACCACCGACTGCATCATCGCCGACCAACCCAGCAAGGGCGGCGACGACCACGACCATGACCACGAGGGCATGGATTACTAAGGAGCCTCGATGACGTTTCGCATCACTATCGATCGCGACGAGGATGGCGCTTGGGTTGCCGAGTGCCCATCGATTCCTGGCTGTGTCAGCCAAGGGGCGACACGCGACGAGGCCATAGCGAACATTCGCGAGGCGATCGCGGTGTGCCTTGAGGTTCGCCAAGAACAGGGCCTACCCCTGACTGTTGAGACCGCTGACGTCGAGGTCACCGTCTGATGCCAGCTCTGCCCGTGATGAGCGGCCGAGAAGTTGTTGCTCGATTCGAGTCGTTCGGCTGGTCGGTCGCCCGACAACGCGGCAGTCACATCGTCATGATCAAACCCGGCGAGATCGCAACGCTTTCCATCCCAGATCACCGTGAAGTAGCCAAAGGCACCCTCCGCAAACTAATCCGATCCGCTGGCCTGACGGTCGCACAGTTCGTCGCCGGCAGCCAAGACTGAGAAACCAAATGCCCACCAAACTCAACCCCCTGAATGACCGCGTCGTCGTCAAGCGTGACGATGCTGAAGAGACCACCGCCTCCGGCATCGTCCTGCCCGAGGCTGCCAAGGAGAAGCCGACCAAGGGCAAAGTCCTCGCCGTCGGCCCCGGCAAGCAGTCCGACGACGGCAAGCGCCACGCCCCCGGCGTCAAGAAAGGCGAGACCGTCTACTACGGCAAGTACGCCGGCACCGAGATCGAGGTCGACGGCGACAAGCTCGTCATCCTCCGCGAGTCCGACATCCTCGGTGTACTCGAGTAAGTGGGAAGTGTGAAGGCTGAAGTTTGAAGTTGCAGAACGCACTTCGACGCTCAGCCAGCTTCCCCCACTTCACCCTTCCGCATTCACACTTCAAACTTCCCCACCATGTCATCCAAGCAAATGAAATTCGACACCGACGCCCGAGCCGCGGTGGCCAAGGGATTGTCGACGCTCGCCAAGGCGGTCAAAGCCACGCTCGGGCCCAAGGGCCGCAACGTCGTGCTCCAGAAATCCTTCGGCGGCCCCCGCATCACCAAGGACGGCGTCACCGTCTCCAAGGAAATCGAACTCGAAGACCCCTTCGAGAACATGGGCGCCAAGCTCATCAACACCGTCGCGAGCAAGACCGGTGACAAAGCCGGCGACGGCACCACCACGGCGACCGTCCTCGCCGAGGCGATCTTCTCCGAAGGCGTCAAGCACCTCACCGCCGGCGTCAACGCCGTGCAGGTCCAGCGTGGCATCATGAAGGCCACCGAGGCCGCCACCGCCGCCATCGACGAGATGAGCAAGAAGGTCAAGGGCAAGGACGACTACCAGAAGGTCGCCACCATCAGCGCCAATGGCGACGAGGCCATCGGTGCCCTACTCGCCGAAGCGATGGAAAAGGTCGGCAAGGAAGGCGTCATCACCGTCGACGAGGGCAAGGGCCTGGAGTCAACGCTCGAGTACACCGAGGGCATGGCCTTCGACAAAGGCTACCTCTCGCCGTGGTTCATCACCAACCCGAACACGCTCGAATGTGAGCTTGAGAACCCGTACATCCTTCTTCACGAGAAGAAGATCAGCAACCTCAACGATCTATTGCCGTTGTTGAACAAGGTCGTCGGCGGCAGCCGGCCGATGCTCATCATCGCCGAGGACGTCGAGGCCGAAGCGCTCGCCGCGCTGGTCGTCAATAAGATGCGCGGCATCCTCAACGTCGCCGCCGTCAAAGCCCCCGGCTTCGGTGATCGTCGCAAAGCCATGCTCGGCGACTTGGCCGCCGTCACCGGTGGCACGTTCCTCTCCGAAGACCTCGGCGTCTCTCTCGAAGCCGTCGAGCTCGACCAGCTTGGCACCGCCAAGCGCGTCGTCATCGGCAAGGGCGAAACCCTCGTCGTCGAAGGTGCCGGCAAGAAAAAGGACATCAACAGCCGCGTCGAGCAGATTCGCCGTCAGATCGAGACGACCACCTCCGACTACGACCGCGAGAAGCTGCAGGAGCGTCTGGCCAAACTCACCGGCGGCGTTGCCGTCGTGAAGGCCGGCGCCGCGACCGAGACCGAGATGAAGGAACGCAAGGACCTCATCGACGACGCCCTCCACGCGACCCGCGCGGCCGCCGAGGAAGGCATCGTACCCGGCGGCGGCGTGGCCTTGCTCCGCGCGATCTCCGCCGTGGTCGCGGCGAAGAAGTCGGGCAAGGGTGACGAGAAGCTCGGCTTCGACATCGTCGCCGACGCCATGAAGGCCCCCGCCGCCCAGATCGCCGACAACGCCGGCGAGGACGGCGAGGTCATCGTGTCCAAGATCCTCGACAAGGCCAGCCCCGTGTCCTTCGGCTACAACGCCCGCACCGACACGTTCGAGGACTTGTACAAATCCGGCGTGATCGACCCGGCCAAGGTCGTCAAGACCGCCCTGCAAAACGCCGCCAGCGTCGCCGGCCTGGCCCTGACTACCGACGTGCTTATCACCGAGCTCAAGGAAAAGGACGACAAGTCCACGCCCGTCGCCGGTGCGGTTGCGTAACGCCGCCCTGACGAGGTGCTGAATGCTCAAGTCCATCGCCAAGGGAGTGCTTCGACGACACGGCCTCGGGTCTCACAAGGGCCCGGACGTGCCGTCGAAGCACTTGCTGAACGTGCTCGAGCTTGCTGTGACGAGCCTGTTCGATCAGGACGCGGGCGTGACGTGCATCCAAATCGGTGCCAACGATTGTGCCGGCTACGACCCGTTCGTTCCCTTGATCCGCCCTGGTTGGAAGAGCATTCTCGTCGAGCCGCAGCCTTGGGCGGCGGACCGTCTCGACGCCACCTACGCTGACAACGCGAACATCCATGTGGAACGTAGCGTGATCGCCGCGGCATCCGGCGTGGCCAAGCTGTATCACGTGTCGGGGCTGGACGATGGCTCCTCGATGCTCGAAGGCGTCGCGTCCTTGTCACGAGATCATGTCGTTCGACACGTGGGCGACGAAAACCGGATCGCGACGATCGAGGTGCTCGCACTCACGTTTGCAGACCTCAAACAAAAGTACGGGATCGAGCAACTCGACATCCTCTCGATCGATGCCGAGGGGTTCGACTTCGAGATTCTCAAGATGATCGATTTCGAAGCAGACCGACCGAGCGTAATTTTCTACGAGCACCGAAACTTAGCGTTTGAGGACGCCGAATCGGCAATCGAACTGCTCGCCGATGCGGGATACCACCTCGCCCGCGTCGGGATGGATACCGTTGCGGTGCGGACCGACCGACTGACCAATCCGAAACCCGCCGACAGCCGTTAGCACGCCCAAGAGTGTCATTCCATGCCAGCGACCAAGCGCGACTACTACGAAATCCTTGGCGTCGCCAAGTCCGCCTCCGAGTCGGACATCAAGAAGGCGTACCGCAAGCTGGCGATGAAGTACCACCCAGACCGCAACGAGGGTGACGCCGGCGCCGAGGCAAAGTTCAAGGAAGCCGCCGAGGCGTACGAAGTCCTCTCCGACGCGACCAAGCGGCAGCGCTACGACCAGTTCGGCCACCAGGGCGTCGCCGGCGCGACCCACGACTACTCGCACATGAACGCGACCGACATCTTCTCGATCTTCGAGGAGATGTTCGGCGGCGGCGGGCGTGGCGGCTTTCACGTCAACATGGGCGGAACCGGCGGACGCTCCCGTCGCGGCCGGCGCGGATACGACTTGGAAACCCAGGTCAAACTCACGCTCAACGAAGTCGCCGAAGGCACCGAAAAAACCATCGAGTTCGAGCGCCAGGAGATCTGTGACAACTGCGACGGCGACGGCATGAAACCGGGCGTCGAACAGAAACCCTGCGTCGCCTGCGGCGGCCAGGGACGCGTCGCGCAGCAGGGCTTTGGCGGCATGTTCCGCATGGTCAGCACCTGCCCCAACTGCAAGGGCCGCGGCAAGATCGTCGACCCCTCCGACCGCTGCGACAAGTGCCGTGGCGAGGGCAAGGTCGACATCAAACGCAAAGTCACCGTGAAGATTCCCGCCGGCGTTCACGAGGGCCAAGCCGTCCGCATCGCCGGCGAAGGCGAACCCGGCGAAAACGGCGCGCCGCCCGGTGATTTGCACTGCTACATCGAGGTCGCCGACCATCCGATGTTCAGCCGCCAGCACGACGACATCGTCTGCCAGATTCCGATCAGTTTCACGCAAGCCTCGCTCGGCGCGGCCCTTGACGTTCCGACGCTCGACGGCAAGGAACAACTCACCATCCCCGCCGGCACCCAACACGGCCAGGTCTTCAAGCTCAAAGGCAAGGGCCTGCCCGACCTCCGCAGTTACAAGCGCGGCGACCAGCTCGTGCAGACCATGATCGAGATCCCCAAGAAGCTCTCCGAAAAGCAGCGCGATCTCCTAATGGAGTTCGCCAACACCGAGGACCACGACATCCTCCCGCAACGCAAGGGCTTCATGGACAAGCTCCGCGACCTGTTCGACTAAACACCCCAACCTCCCGCCATGAACGGCCAAGAAGAACAGTACGAAGAACCCACCGAGCAGGACTTCATCGAGGACGATGAGCAACAGCCGGAAGACGTCGACATACCGATGACCGACGCCGAGGCCGATCCCGCGGCGGAAATCGAACGACTCCAGGCGGAGCTCGCCGCGTTCCGGGAGAAGTTCGCCCGTGTTCAAGCCGACTTCCAGAACGCCAACCGCCGCATGGAGCGTGACAACGCACAGCGGCTCGGCATCGCCGTGGGAGCGTTCGTGAAGGAACTGCTCCCGGTCATCGACAACCTCGAGCGCGCCCTGCAAGTCGACCCTGATGCCCCGGCCTCCCAAGTCCTCGGCGGCGTTCAGGCGACGCTCGACAGCTTCCTCCAAACGCTCGGCAAACAGCAGGTCGAACGCATCGCCCCCGAACCGGGCACCCCGTTCGATCACAACGAGCACGAGGCGCTCATGCAACAGCCGACCGACGAGTACGACGAGCCGACGGTGACACAATTACTTCAAGCCGGCTACCGCCACGCCGGTCGCACCATCCGGCCGGCCCAGGTCGCCGTGTCTTCCGTGAGTTGAGAACTGCCATGCCCACCTACGACTACCGCTGCGACGCCTGCGAGCACGCCTTCGAAAAGTTCCAGTCGATGTCCGCATCGCACTTGCGCAAGTGCCCCGCATGCGGAAAGAACAAGCTCAAGCGGCTCATCGGCACCGGGGCCGGTGTGATCTTCAAAGGTGGCGGGTTCTACGAAACCGACTACCGGTCCGAGAGCTACAAGAAAGCAGCCGACGCGGACAAACCCGACGCGGGGAAGAAGTCCGACGCCAAGCCGGCAAAGTCGGAAAGTAAGGCGAAGACAGAAACCAAGCCAGCCGAGCCAAAGCCGACGAAGAAACCCGGCAACGATGCCGAGTGACGCCGCCGAGCCACCGCCCTGCCCGATCTGCAAAGGCACCGTCGAGCCGGACGCCACGACATCGCCGTTCTGCTCGAAGCGTTGCCGTCTCGTCGATCTGAACCGCTGGCTCGACGGCAAGTACCAAGTGCCGGCCGTCGAGGGGGACGGCGACGAGGTCGAGGGCGTGGTCGACTCGCCGGATGACAAGTCGCCCTAGACCGTCGCGCCGCCCCACCGGTTCGCTTTTGCTCACCACACGCCGGGCCAATACCATCGCCCGCCCATGACTGAGCAGCCGTCCGAGCCCGCCGAGCAACCCGAACCTGGTGAACCGGGGTCCGCACCCGCGTCGCTGATCCGCCCGCAGACCCTCGTCCACGGCATCGATTGGCCCAACTTGTTTCCGTTCACCCGCCTGTTCCGCGCCTTCGGCGTCGCGGCGCAGCCGTCGATGCTCATCCTCGCGTTGGCCGCGATTCTCACGCTCTACGTCTTCGGCCAGGCGCTCGATGCTGCGTGGTACTACGTTTCCGATCGTGTCGTCCCCGGCGAGGTCGAACTGTTCCATGAGACCGCGGGCGGCGACAATTTCGAAGCGGCACTCGAAACCAAACGCGAGAGCATCCGCAACCACTACGAGGCCTACCAGCGATCGGTCAATGCCGGCAATCCCGAAGGCGTGTCGCTCGATGCGATGCGCGACGCATCGATCGAAAGGCGTGACAACGCCATCGCCGCCGCCGAGCGTGCGCTGGACGGCGTGAGTGATGAACGTCGCGCCGACGCCGAACGGTTGTTCGACCGCCGCGTGCAGGACGCTTACGAAACGACGAGCCAGGATTGGGCCCGGCTCAAACAAATCAACGGCGAAGGCCCGTTCGCAACGACGCTCAAGTGGCAGACCGACGCATTGAACCAGTTGGTGGGATCGCTGCTTCGGCTAGACATCGACGGTGCGGTCGCGGCGATCGGCCGCTCGCTGGGTACGGGGCCGTCCTGGGCGGTCACCCGGTTTCCCGTGTACTTTGCGATCTTCTTCGCGTTCAAGATCGCCGTCCTCGCGGTCTTTGGCGGCGCGTTGACCCGCATCGCGGCGGTGTATGTCGCTCGGGACGAGAAGATCTCGATCCGCGAGGCGCTCAAATTTTCCTCCGGCAAGTTCCTCAGCTTCGTGAGCGCGCCGTTGATCCCGTTGTTGATGCTCGCGGGACTCGGACTCGCGATCGCGTTGGCGGGACTGCTGCTGAACATCCCCGCCATCGGGCCGATCGCGGTGGGCGTGGGGTTCATCCTCGTACTGCTCGGCGCGATGGTGATGAGTCTGGTCGTTGTCGGACTCGTCGGCGGGTTCAACCTGATGTACCCGACCATCGCCGTCGAAGGCACCGACAGCTTCGACGCGATCAGCCGCAGCTTCAGTTACCTGTACGCCCGGCCCTGGACGTTGGCGTGGTACACGTTGCTGTCGCTGCTTTACGGCGCGGTTGTCTATAGCGTGTTCCGACTGTTCGTCTGGCTCACGCTCTCGCTCTCGCACGGCTTCATCGGGCTGTTCTCGTTCCGCAAACTCGAGGGCGGACGCGAGGTGATCCCGGCCGTGTGGGACGAAGCACCGAGCTTCGGCAAGCTCAGCTACGACATCGATTTCATCGCACTGTCGTTCCCACAGGACATCGCGGCGTTCTTCATCGCGTTCTGGGTGTACCTCGCGATCGGGCTGCTGGGCGCGTTCGCGATGAGCCTCTACTTCGCCAGCTCGACGATCATCTACTTCCTCATGCGCAAGGACGTCGACGCGACCGAACTCGACGACGTGTACATGGAAGAAGACATCGACGACATCTTCGGCACGTACGACGAAGAGGAGCAGGACGCAGCACCGGCCGACACGGCCACCGCGTGAGTTGGCTTCACGAATCAGAACCGAAGCTCGACCGCCGCACGGACGTACGCCTCGTCGCTGATATCGGTGAGACTGTCCTCGTCACGGACGTCGAAGCCGACGTTGAACTCGGTGTCGAATGCGTAGCCGATCGCGAGGATGGCGTTGGCCCGGTAATCCTTGGTTTCCTGCACGCGATACCGCAAACCCATCTCCAAGCGTGACTGCTGGAAGAGGATGCGATCGTTTCCGTTGGGCAGGTCGTCGACGGCGAACGCTTCGGACTGGCCCGCGATCTCGCCGAAGATGCCGAACCCTTCGCGGAAGCCGTAGTCGATGCGGCCGGTGAAAGAATCCGGCAACGAATAGTTCAGGCGAATTTCCCAGTTATCGTCGGGCCGCCACGTGACCGAACTGAACGGGAAGCCGACCGAAAGTTCGAGCTCCTCGGTGACCGGGCGTGTGTATTGAAAACCGAGCAGCGGGAAGTCGGGGAAGATGGTGCGGTTGCCGTCGAAGTTGATCACGACCCCGAAGCGGTCGCCGGCCTTGAAGTACTTGCCGTTTTGGGTGAACTCCTTACCGACCGCTAAGTTGGCCAACGCGTACCAGGCATTGCCGTCATCGAAAGCCCCCGCCCCGGCGTAGCCGACGCCGAGCGTCAGGCCGGCGACGATCGTCTTGTCTTCGCTCTGGAACAACCCCATGCCGTAGCCGATCGACACGTCAACAAGCTCTTCCGGCAAGAGCGGGTCCCCGGTATCGAGATACAGGTGCGTGATGTTGTAACCGACGCGCGCTTGAGCCCGGCGGAGGATGTCGTCCTCGCCACCCGGGATGCGGAGCCGGCCTTCACTTTGGAAAATGTCGAGCCCCGCGCTGAAACCGTCGCTGGTGCTGCCGGTTTCAAAGATCAGGGCATGGGTCATCGTTTCAAACTCCACGTCCTCGGGCAACGGGTTCAGAAGCAACTCCGGCCCGGTCTGAGCCACGGCCAACGAAGATGCGGCCGAGACGGCCACGGCGGCGACCAAAACGCGCGTTTGAATGCTCATGGGGCGAACTATCGGCAAACTGCCCCCAGATTCAAGCACTCAAATCGCTACAAACTACACAAGCAGACGTTCAGATTTGCAGAAATGAGCGATTCGGTTAGCTTCGTGCGGTCACCTCATTCACGGAGAATCACCCGCCAATGCGCAAACCAACCCCACTCGCTGCCGCTTCCGCCGCGGCGTTGATCGGACTGACCGCTCCCGCGACGTATGGTGCCGCCGTGTCGCTGACCGCGTCGGGCACGATCGATCAACTGTTCAACAACACCGCCGGCGATCTGCCCAGCCCGCTCGACGGCATCGCCATCGGCGACGAGTTCACGGTGCAGTTCACGTACTTCGACGACGGTGCGGTCGATTTGGATCCCGACCCGAACGAGGCCGCTTACGCGGGACAGATCGATCCAGATTCCTACGTCATCACGATCGCCGGGCTCACGCTCGACTTTGTGGTCGAGACGGCCATCGGCGTCGGTAACGACGGCGGAACCGACCCCAGCCCCGGCAATGTCACCGACACCGTGAGCTGGGGTGCCCAGCAGAGTGTCGACGGCACGGAGGCGGGTGCCTTCTCGTCGGGGATCGCCCTTTCCGACACGGACGGCACCGCGCTGAGTTCGACCGCCATCCCGCTCGGCCCGTTCACGCTCGCCGACTTCGAGGTCGCCGCGTTTTCGATCAACAACATCATCCTCGACGAGTTCGGCGTGCCGACCGGCGAGTCGTTCTCCATCACCGGCGACATCGATTTCCTTGAAGTCGCCGGCGACGTGGACACCGGCGATGGCGACGACGGCGAGCCCGGCGGCGGCAACGGCGATGACGGAAACGGTGGCGACGGCCCAGACGACGGTGACGGCGGTAATGGCAGCGGCGACGACGGGGGCGACGACCTGCCGAACATGGGCGATGACGACGGCGGCATGGGCGGAACCGGCGGCGGTGGCAACGGCAGTGGCGGCGATGGCGACGACCCGGCCGTGATCCCCGTCCCGGCTGCGGCGTACTCGATCCTGCCGATCCTCAGCTTCCTCGGCTACCGCAAGCTACGCCGACGAAGCTAGCCCCTGAAGCCAGACACGGCTCTGCCGCGTCGTTTCGGCCAAGCGTCGGGCCTAGGCTCGACGCTTGGCCGATTTTCGCTTCGACATCCACGCCTTCGATGACTCCGCCCGACAAGGCACCGCACGCTACGGAACCGTCACCACCCCACACGGCACCTTCGACACCCCCGCCTTCATGCCCGTCGGGACGCAGGGGTGCCTCAAGGGGCTCACCCCGGACATGGTCCGCGACACCGGGGCCCAGTGCATTCTGGCCAACACCTACCACCTGATGCTCCGCCCGACCGCCGAGGTCGTCGCCGAACTCGGCGGCGTGCAGCGGTTCGGGGCGTGGAACGGGCCGATGCTCACCGACTCGGGCGGGTTCCAGGTCTTCTCGATGGCCGACATCTCCGACCGCGATGACGACGGCGTGACCTTCCGCAGCCACCTCAACGGCGACCGAGTCCGCCTGACGCCCGAGCGGTCGATGCAGGTCCAGAACCTGCTCGGGGCCGACATCATCATGGCCTTCGACGAGTGCCCGGACTCCACCGCCGACCGTGGTGTGCAGGAAACCGCGCTGGAACGCACCCTCCGCTGGGCACAGCGTTGCATCGACGCCCATCAGCGACCGGATCAGGCCCTTTTCGGCATCGTTCAGGGCGGGCTCCACCGCGACCTGCGGCTGCACTGCGCGGCGGAGCTGTCCAAACTCGATCTGCCCGGCTACGCCGTGGGCGGGTTGGCGGTGGGTGAGGGGTACGACGCGATGGTCGGGGTGCTGGACTACACGTGCGACGCCCTGCCGGCCGAGAAACCGCGATACCTGATGGGCGTGGGCTACCCGCGGGACATCGTGGCGGCGGTGACGCGGGGGATCGACATGTTCGACTGCGTCCTGCCGACGCGTAACGGGCGGAGTTGCACGGCCTTCACCGCCAACGGCGTGGTCAAGCTCCGCCACGCCCGCCACAAGGCCGACACCGGCCCGATCGAGCCGGGCTGCGACTGCTACGCCTGCACCCACTTTTCCCGCGGCGCCATCCGTCACTTCTCACATGCCGGCGAGATGCTTGGACCCATGCTCGTGAGCCTGCATAATGTGCGGTTCTACCAACAACTCATGGCGGACCTCCGCCGGGCGATCGCCGACGGAATGCTCGGAGCGTTTCTCGAGCACGACCCTCGGACCCACATCGGCCCCGCCGCCGACTCGCCAGACGTGTCGATCGCCACTGCCCCCAACGACGCACCCGAATGACCCTCCCGTCAACGATCCTCCTGCTCGCCGAAGCCCCCGCCCCGGGCGCGGGCTCCCTGCTGACCAGCCCGCTCATCCCGTTGATGCTGGTCATGGTCTTCTTCATCTACATGTCCTGGTCCAACAGCCGGCGACAAAAGAAGGAGCGCGATGCGATGCTCTCGTCGCTGAAAAAGGGTGACGGCATCACGCTCAACGGCGGGGAGATCGGCAAGATCGTGGATCTCGACGAAAAGACCGTGTTGGTCAAGGTCGACGAGACCAACAACACCAAGATCCGCTACCGTCGTGATGCCGTGCTCACCCGCAACGGCGACCCCAAGGCGGACGCCAAGTCCGACAAGTCCGGCTCGAAAGACGAGTCCAAGGCGGACTCCAAAGACGACACCGACACGAAGAAGTAATCGGCCCCAAACCGCAAGCTCATGCCCACCGAAGTCAAAGGCCGCGTCGCCGCCATCCTCTCCGTGCTCATCCTCGCCATATGGGCGATCTTCCCCGGCATGTTTTCCGGGGATTTCAAGAGCAACCTCCGCCCCGGCATCGACATGGTCGGCGGGACTTCCCTGCTCTATGAGATCCAAGCGCCCGAGGGTGCGGACACGTCCAATCTCGTCGATCAGGTCATGGCCGCGCTCAAGAAGCGTGTCGACCCCGACGGCACGCGCAACCTGATCTGGCGCCCCCAGGGGAACCGGCGTCTGGAAATCCAAATGCCGCTCACCGACGAGGCCAACAGGGCCGCCGAGGTCAGGCAGCAATACGCCCAGGCACAAACCGCGCTTGAGAACACCAACGTCCGTACGTCGACGGTCTTGTCGGCCCTTCGGGCGGACCCGACCACGGACGCCGCAAGCCTCGCCGGCGACAACCCGCTGCGAGCCGATCTGTTCGCCCAGATCAAGGACGCGTTCAACGCATTGCAGGAAGCGGAGGCCGCCGAAGACGCTCAAGCCGCCGCGACCGCGGAGCTCAAGCTCGACGAGCTTTCGCAGGCCGTCCCCGCGACCAACCTCCGCCCCGACGAGCTTCGGCTCATCCTCGACGGCGACCCCGAACTGCTCGACGAGAAACTCGAAAACATCCGCGCCGATGCGGCCGACTTCCCGAGCCGGCTCACGGCGATCGACCAGTACGTCGACGCTTACAACGAGTTCAAGCTCGTTCGCGACTCGATCGACGACAGCGCGTCCCTCAAGCAACTCCTCCGTGGCAGCGGTGTTCTGTCGTTCCACATCGTCGCCAACGACATGCCCCCGGCCGAGTATCAGGGGTGGGTGCAGCGCCTCCAGGAACGTGGCCCCCGTGCCGCGGCCGGCGACATCGCACGGTGGTACGAGGTCGCCGAGGAGAACGCCGAGGGACTGGGCACCACCTTGTTCAACGGCAAGCAGTACATTCTCGTCTACACCGACCCGCAACGGTCGATGATCAACGCACCGGGCAGGCCCGACTGGTCGCTGGCCAGTGCGCAGGAGCAGTTCAACGGCTCCGAACGGGTCGCCGGATTCAAGTTCGATGCGATCGGCGCCCAGCTTTTCGGTGACCTGACTCGGACGTACAAGCCGCAGGGCGCTCAGCGTTGGCAAATCGGCATCGTGCTCGACGACGAGCTGATCTCGGCACCGAACATCAACGGTCCGATCCTCGGCGGCCAGGGCATCATCGAAGGCGGTGGCCAGGCCGGCTTCGATCCCGACGAACTTGCCTACCTCGTCACCACGCTCAACGCCGGCTCACTCCCGGCGCAGCTCACCGACGACCCGATCGTCGAACGCACCATCGGCCCCTCGCTCGGTGCCGACAACCTCTGGCGCGGGCTCATGGTCTGCATCGTCGGCGTCATCATCGTCGCGGTCTTCCTCACCAGCTACTACTACCTCTCGGGCGTCGTCGCGACCTGTGCGGTGCTGATGAACCTGCTGCTCATCCTCGGGTCGATGGCGGCTTTGCCGGGCGCGACGTTCACGCTGCCGTCGGTGGCGGGCATCGTGCTCTCGATCGGCATGGCCGTCGACGCCAACGTGCTCATCTTCGAACGTCTCCGCGAGGAACAACAGCGCGGCCTCTCCATCCGCCAGGCCATCGCCAACGCCTATGACCGCGCGTGGTCGGCGATCATCGACTCGAACGTCACGACACTCATCACCGCCGCGATCCTGTACGCGTTCGGTTCCGAGGAAGTGAAGGGCTTCGGCCTGACGCTGATGATCGGCACTGTCGTCTCGCTCTTCACCGCGCTGTACGTCACCAAGACGGTCTTCGCGATCCTGGTCAACAACTTCGGCATCGAGAAGCTCGGGTCGATCCCGCTGTCGCTGCCGTGGTGGGACGACTTCCTCAAGCCCGACATCGACTGGATGCGCAAGATCTGGATCCTCACGATCCCGAGCTTCGCCACCATCTTCATCGGCTTGGGCTTGTTCGGCTACTACTGGACTCAGGACCGCATGCTCGACATCGAGTTCTCCAGCGGCACCGCCGTGCAGTTCACGCTGAACGAGCCGATGGAAATCGAAGACGTTCGCACGCTTGTCGGTGACGAATCGTTCGAAGAAGTGCTCGAAGCGGTCAACGTCCAAAGCGTCGATCAGCCCGGCATCGAGGACGGCAAGGTCTACGAACTCGTCACCGTCAACCAGGACTCCAACCAGGTCCGAGACGCGGTGATGAACGTCTTCGGCGAGAAGCTCGAGCTTCAGTTGCCCAGCAACTTCACCGGATCGGACCGGTCGTTCGCCGAGGTCGAAGGCACGCTCGTGCAGCCGATCGAGAGCGGACAAACAACGATCGACGACTTCGACGTGCCGGACCTCGCCGGCTTCGGTGGCGGTGCGGCGGTTCTGCTGACCGACCTCGATCCACCGCTGCCGGTCGACGAGATCAAAAGCCGAATCGAACAGAAGCGTCTCCAGCCCGACGCGGGCAAGGCGGCCAACCTCACCGGCATTGACGTGTTGCCCGTCGCCGGCACCGGCGGCACCACGGCGGTCGTGGTCATGTTCGATCCCAACTTCGCCTACAACCCCGACAACCCGGCCGTCATCGCCGACTTCGCCGAGAACATCGCCGCCCCGCTGTGGGACGTGACCCGCTCCGCGATCTCCGACCCGGCCGAGCTCGACAAGGTCACCAACTTCGACCCGTCGGTCGCCTCCGACTTCCGCAACGACGCGATCGTCGCCGTCATCCTCTCGCTGATCGTGATCGTAGCCTACATCTGGCTGCGGTTCGGCAACCTCAAGTACGGTGCCGCCACGATCATCGCGCTGCTGCACGATGTCTGCTTCGTGTTCGCAGGCATCGGCGTCGCGCACATGCTGGCCGAGACGTTCATCGGCGACCTGCTGCTGCTCGAAGCGTTCCGTATCAACCTCACCACCGTCGCGGCGGTCCTGACCGTGATGGGATTCTCGATGAACGACACCGTCGTCGTCTTCGACCGCATCCGCGAGAACCGTGACAAGGTCGGCCACGTCGACGCAAAGGTCGTCAACAACTCGATCAACCAGACGCTCTCACGCACCCTGCTCACCGGCGGCACGACGATGGTCACCATCTTCGTCATGTTCGTCTTCGGCGGACCCGGCATCCACGCGTTCACCTTCGCGATGCTCATCGGCATCGTGGTCGGCACCTATTCCTCGATCGCCATCGCCTCGCCGATCCTGCTGCTCGGCGGCGCGCCCAAGGACGAACGCGTCTACCGCGGCGAAGGCGGGGGCAAACTCGACGTGGGCGTGCCGACCGACATCGTCAATCCGGCAAGCTGACCCCGCCGGTCCGGGCGTTTGCGTCCGTCGGCCAATCGCTATGATAACGGTGAGCCAAGGATCGGCTCACCGCACGCAACCGCACCGGTCAGGGATGACCCCAACACGAGGTTCTCGCTCATGCGTCTAGCCCGAAATGAACTGAAGATCGCCGTCGCGGCAATGTGTCTGCTTGTTCTGTTCGCCGCGGTGTACTTGGTGATCAAGCTCACGAGCGACAACGGGACCATCGTTGCCGACTCCGGCGATCAGCCGAGTGTGCCCGTGACCGACGAAACCGGCACGGAAGCGACCGACGAAACCGAACCGGTCACCGTGATGGACGACGAGCCGGTCGATCCGTTCGAAACCGAGCCGACCGTTGACCCGTCCGAGGCGAGCAGTGCCTGGGACGAACTTTTTGCCGGCGGCGACAGCCCGACGCTGATGCAGACGCCCGGCGCCGACGGCTCCGAGCCGCAGTTGGCCGGCGACCTCGGTGGTGGCATCGAACTCGGCGACGACGATGATGTCGAGCCGGACCTCGCCAGGCTTTCGGCCGGCACGACCGACCTGCCCGACACGCCCGCTGACGACGTCGATGACACGCCCGTCCCGGACTTCACCGGCCCGCGAACGTACATCGTCAAGCAAGGCGACAGCTTCTACACCATCGCCCGCGATCAACTCGGCGACGCCAATCTCTACCGTGCCATCGAGCAGGCCAACCCGCTTGTCGACCCGCGTCGCATCCGCCCGGGCATGGAGATCAAGCTACCCGACGTCTCCAATCTTCGCAGCGGCAACGGCACCCGCGCCGTCGCCCCCGAGGCCGACCTCACCATCGACGGCCACGTCATCAAACCCGGCGAGACGCTCTCCGACATCGCGCTCCAGCACTACGGCAAGAGCTATCTCTGGCGCGACATCTACGAAGCCAACCGCGACAAACTCGAAAGTCCAAACCGCCTGAAAGTCGGTGTTGTGCTGACTATCCCGGAGCTTACCGAGTAGGCAAGTTTCTGGTCCATGCCACGGGCTTTTCCTTACCCTAACCGCGCTCGTCGCTGTGTGTCTTCTTCCCCGGAGGTACACCATGCGGGTGACGACAACTCACGTTTTGACACTGCTGGCAACGCTTTTCGTGTTCCCGGCTTTCGCACTGGCCCGTGATCGATTCTCACCCCTTGACCGAGCCCTGGCTCGTGTCGAGCGGGCCGAACGGGATGTCTACGACGCCAAGCTTTCGCTACGCGACGCAACATCGCTGTTCGACAACATCGCGGTCCAACTCCGCGAAGCCCAGCGTTTTGGTGGCCGCCTCGACGGTTTACGCAACGACCTGATCCGCGCCGAGCGCGACCTGATCGAAGCCGAGCAGGCCGTCGCGATCTACACGCAGGAGGTTCGCAGCCTCGACCGGCTGCTCCACGAGCAACGGGCCTTTCGCGCCCGCTGTGTCGACCGCTACGCTAACGAGCGCGAAGTGGCCCGCTTGCGGTACGAACTCGATCACATCGAGAGCGACCTGCGCCGCGGACACGGGTACGGTTTCAACCGTGCCGACTTGATCCGCAGGGCCGACCGCGTCCGCTTCGAGTTGCGTGTGCGCACCGACAGCGAGCGGAACATCATCGCGGACCTGCGCCGGGCACAGGACACGCTTCTCGATGCCGAGCGGGCCGCGGAGCGATTCCGTTGCGACGTGCGTGACCTGCGTGCCGCGATCGCCGAGTGTGATCGGTACGACCTGCGTGGCCTCCGACGCGACTACGCCCTGGCCGAGCAACGCGTCGACGATGCCCGATGCCATCTGGACCGTGCCGAGTCGAACTACGCCCTGGCCGTGCGAGACTATGAGCGGATCGAGCGTGAGTACGCCTTGGCTCACCGTGACGATCGCGAGGCCGACCGGTTCTACGGCCGTGACCGCGGAGGCCGTGGCTACGAAAATGGCCGCCGACCCCGCGAACGCTACCGCCGGTGATGGCGTATCACTGTCATGCGGGGCTGACTGCCCCACGACGCATTTTCTCTCCTTCCCATGCAAGCCCGCGGCGTGAAACCCGCGGGCTTGTTTTTGCGTCATGTGGGGCCAACGTTTCTTTGGCGACGAGACGCGCGTGCTGCCGATGTCAGGGGTAACTCCACCCCCTCATGGCCCGCACCCGAAAGTCCGAGAAAAAGCCGTCCAAGCCCGCCAAGAAGCCCGATCCCGCCCGGATCGAGCGAAATCGACAACTGCGACGCCGCCTTGCCCACGGGGCCGGTGTCGTCGCGGTGCTCGTACTCGTCGGCGCGGGATACCGGCTCTCGTGGAACGAGGTGCGTCAAGCGTCCTTGCCCGAGGAGCCGCCGAAGCTTGTGCTTCTCGACTTCCCCGATTGGCTCGGGGATCAGGGCGAGCTTTTGGTTCGACAAGCCGTCGGGCAGGTGCCAGCGACGAGTCCGCTAGAGTCGGACGCCTTGCTCGCCGTGCGCAGCCGGCTCGAAGCCGAGCCGTGGGTGCGCAGCGTCACGTCCGTGCGTCGTCGAGCGACGACCGAGGGTGACGTGATCGAGGCCGTCTGCGACTACCGCGCGCCGGTGGCCGTGGTCGAGCACGGCGGTTTCTTCTGGATGGTCGACCGCGACGGGGTGCTACTGCCCAAGAAACTCGGCGTCGATCAACTCCGCCGACAGGTCATCGGCGAGGATGGCGAAACCCGCATGCGTCGCATCGAGAACGTCAAGCTCGACCCGCCCCATCCCGGCGAGGTCTGGGCGGGTGAGGACTTGAAGGCGGCGCTGCGGATGGAAGCCCTGCTTCGGCAAGAGCCCTGGGCCGGGCAAGTCGCGGCGATCGACATGGCCAACTACGGCGGTCGCCGCGATGTGGTCGGCCCGCACGTCGCACTTCGGACCCGCCATGGCAATCAGATCGGCTGGGGCCGACCGCCGGGCGAGGAAGATCCGTTGCTCGAAATCGCGACCGATGCCAAGTCCGCCCGTTTGCGTCACCTGCTCGCCCAGTTCGGCCGCATCGACCTCAACGCCTCCCGCACCGACCACCGCGACGAACGCATTCTCGTCTATCCCGAGGGTAACGGCGAAGCGAAGCTGGCAGGGTACGCGGACCTGAGCGAGTAAGGGGGCTCAGAGCTCCACCGAACCACGCTCGGTGATGCCGCGAACGAGGTCCTTGAAATCGTCGTGGAAGACGAAGTTGTGCTCGGGGAACGACCGACCGCCCATGTTGTTGTCGATGTGGCTGAACATCAGTTGGATGTCCGCGACGTCGTGGCCGTCCTGATTGGTGACTTTGCCGGTGATGCCGGCGCCGGTGTCGTTGAGCGTGTCGATCTTGGCCGAAAACGTCAGCGTGTCACCTGGGACGGTGAGGCGATGAAACTCAGCCTTGCCGACCTTGGCGAGGATCACCTTCAGGGCGAAGTCGTTGGCATGCCCGACGAGGATGCCGGCCGTCTGGGCCATGCCCTCGACGATCAGCGAGTGCGGACAGACCGGGAAGCCGGGATAGAGATCGTGCAAGTGCTCCTCGGCTGCGGTGACGTTCTTGACCGCGACCGCGGAGGTCCGCGGTTCGAGTGACGTGAACTTGTCGATCCAGAGCCAGCGCATAGGGGGGAGAAGTGGGTGAGTTGGTAAGTGGGTGAGTAGGTTGAGCGATTCGGTCTGCAGGCTCTCACCTACTTACCGACTCACAAACTTACCTACTCCCCCTCCCCCAACTTCCGCTCGACGTAGTTCACGATCGCGTCGACGGTGAACAGCTTGCTCATCTCGTCGAGCTCACTGCCGGCCTCGAAGTCTTTGAAGTCGGCGTGGGGCATGCGGCTCTTGAGTTCGGTGATGCCCGCTTCGGTCATCTTGCCGTCCTTCACGTACTCTTCGTTCTGGGCGATGTTCTCGGGCATCATCTCGCCCCGCGGGATCTTGAAGCCGAACTCTTTTTCCAGGCGGAACTGGATGTCGAGGAAGTCGATACTCTCGGCCCCGAGGTCGTCGCGGATAACGGCGTCGGCCGTCACTTCGTCATCGTCGACGCCGAGCGCTTCGACGAGAACTTCCTGCACCTTCTCGAAAATTTCATTGCGATCCATCTTGTTCAGTCTTTCGTGGGTGTTTGTTTTTACAGGTTCAAAGGGCCGGTCGCGGTCAGCGTAGCCCAGGCGGCTTTGTGATGTGCGACCAAACGGGAATCGACCTCAACCGGGGCGGCCTGCTTGTCGGCGAGGTTGAACGCCGACAGGTCCAGCTTGCCGGCCAACGCCCGCTCACCGGCGACCGTGCCGACCGCGTCGAACGTCGCTATGCCGTCGGCTTCCTTCTTGAGTTCGACGGTCACGTCGAGCGTATCGCCGGGGGCGACGAACGTGCCATAACGGACGTTGCGGGCCCGTTTGAGCACCACCATGCTGTGGGCAAAGTCGCTCCGCAGATGCACCAGCCACGCCGACGCCTGGGTCAGGGCTTCGAGCATCATCACGCCCGGCAACACCGGAAAGCTCGGAAAATGGTCGCCGAGGTACTCCTCGGCGAGGCTCACGTTCTTGCGCGCCACAAGCTTCGACTTGTCGTCGCTGACCGATTCGATGCTGTCAATGAGGCGGAATTTCAAAGGTGCTGCCCGGTTACCGTGCATTGGTACCGGTAGCCGGACCCAACTTCAAGCGTCCTTCGGCTTGACCGCGTCATTCACCGCTCCAACGATGGCCGTCCCCCCAGAGGTCCGCATCATCATGTACGCAATCATCGACGACAACGGCAAGCAGCGCAAGGTTTCCGAAGGCGACATCGTCCGCATCGACCGCCCCTACAACGCCGAGGAAAAGTCGATCACCTTCGACCGCGTCCTGCTGGTCGGCGGCGATGATGTGAAGGTCGGATCCCCCGCCGTTGCCGGTGCGTCCGTGACCGCCGACGTGCTCCGGCAGGTCAAGGACAAGAAGATCGTCATCCAGAAGTGGAAGCGTCGCAAGGGTGACAACACCAAGTCCGGCCACCGTCAGAAGTACACCGAAGTGAAGATCACCGGCATCAGTGTCTGATGCCGGCAAAGCCCACGCCTTCAGGCGTGGGTCCGCCGCGATGCACGATCTACCGCAGACCCACGGCTGAAGCCGTGGGCTTTTATTTGCGCGGATCGCTCACCTTCCCCGCGAACAGGATGACCCCGTCCGCACTGCGGATCAGGTACGCAAATGGGCGGTCGACGATGAACTCGGCCATGTCCATCGGCGGAATGCTGGTTGCCTCCATGCCGAGCGCCGTCGCTGCGGCGGCTTGGGTGCCTTTTTCATCAACCCGGATGTACATCTCGTGAACCGCCGTGCCGACGCGCAACGTCTCGGTCGTGGTGATCCCTCCAAAATCGGCCCCCTCGGCGAATGGCAGCGTCATTCCGAGCGACTTCATCGTCTCGATCAGCGACGTGTTGAACCGGGTCTGGAACTTGGGAATGCCCACACGGACTTGCTGATCGACCAGTGCCGCGTCGAGTTTGGATACATCAAGCTGATCGATTATGGCGTCGAGTGATTCGCCCTCGTCGGGCAGCAGCACGACCATGGTCGCGTCGCCCTCGTACGGCATCCGCAATGCAGCGGCAGCGTCGAGCTTGGCGTAACCGAATCGCGCGGTTTGGTGCATCCTCGGGACGTCTACCGCACCACCGGGCGTGGCGAACGGGCGGTCGAAGGTCGATTCCTTCTCAAACGGCTGTTGCCAATCGGCATTGAAGTACACTGCGCTGGTCAGCATGAGCCGGGTCGCGTCCGGGTCGATGCTGTCGGGACTAACCAGGTCCGTGATGCGTTCGGCGGTGGTTTGCTCGACCCAGCTGTTGATCCGTTCTGCAGCCGCTTCAGGATCGGTGAAGTCCAATGGGATGACGCCCACACCGAAGTTCAACTGCAGATTTACCTCATAATCCGACTCAATCTGAAGATCTTCAGCGGCCCAGACGGCGTTGATCACACTGAGCTTGAAACCGTCGGATGATCGAGTCAGCTTTGCGAAACCGCCAGCCGTGTTCCCGGGGACCTCGTCCAGGTGCAGGGTTCGGAGCATCTCGGCATGGGTCTCCCCACGTGCGCCGTAGGCAACCATGCTGAATGCCGCCGCGATGCTCACGGGCGAGAGGTGCAAGTCGTCGCCCTCCACCGTTCGCAGCAAGTCCAGCGCGAAGGCATTGGTCGCCGCGGTCGCGGCATCGAGGGAGACTGGTTCCACCTCAGCCTGCGGGGGCTCGACCGGCTCAGCCGGCTCGATCGGCGGCTGCGGCTCACCGTCATCACAACCGACAAGAATCCACACCATCGGGATTGCCAGCAGCATCAAGTGTTTCATGCCTGGCAGCATAACGAGTCTGTCAAGGTCGATGATTCCCGCGCGGCTACAGTGAACATCGTGAGTACCTCGCTGCCGATCTACGACCAGAACATCGACACCGTCGAGAAGAAAGAGAAGTGCGGGCTGTTCGGGATTTGGGGAACCGAGCAGGCGAGCCGGGTGACGTACCAGGGCCTGTTCGCGCAGCAACATCGCGGGCAGGAGTCGGCCGGCATCGCCGTGCGCAAGCGTGACGGCGAGCTCAACGGCCACGCGGGCATGGGACTGGTGTCCCAAGTCTTCAAGAACGGCCGACTTTTCGAAGAAGAACTCGCCGGCCACGCCGCCATCGGCCACGTCCGCTACTCCACCACCGGCAGCTCCGAAGTCTGCAACGCCCAGCCCATCCTCCAACGTTACCACCTCGGCCCCGTGGCACTGGCCCACAACGGCAACCTCGTCAACGGTGAAGTCCTCCGCCGTCAGTACGAAGAGCACGGCCACATTTTTCAGTCGACCACCGACACCGAAATCATCGTCCACCTGCTGGCCAAGCCGAGCCATGCCAGCAAGGCCGACCCGTTGCCGCACGTGCTCAAACACCTTCAAGGCGCGTATGCACTGCTGTTTCTGTTTCCCGACCGGATCGAATGCGTGCGTGATCCGTGGGGCATTCGGCCGCTGAGCATCGGCAAACTGCCCGGCGGCGAGTGGGTCGTGGCGAGCGAGACGTGCGCGTTCGATGCAATCAACGCCACGTTCGTGCGCGACGTCGAACCGGGCGAGATCGTTTGCCTCAATGACGAAGGCATGTCCAGCCGCTGCTTCATCGAGCCGGCGGAGAAGCGTGCGCAGTGCGTGTTCGAGCATGTGTACTTCGCCAACCCGGCGAGCCGGGTCTTTGGGCAGAACGTGCATGTCGTGCGCGAGCGGATGGGTCGGCAGCTGGCACGCGAGAGCGCCGTCGAGGCCGACATCGTCATCCCCATGCCCGATAGCGGCCGATCCGCGGCACTGGGTTACTCGAAAGAGTCCGGCATCGAGTTCGAGGAAGGGATCGTGCCCAACCGCTTCGTCGGCCGCACGTTCATCCTCCCCGATCAGGTCGCCCGCGATGCCGCCGTGGCGCTCAAGCTCAACGTCATCGAGGAACTCGTCCGCGGCAAACGCGTCATAGTCGTCGACGACAGTATCGTCCGCGGCACCACGACACGCTCGAAGATGCGCGCCCTGCGCCGCGCCGGTGCAAAGGAAATCCACCTACGCATCAGCTGCCCGCCGATCCGGCATCCGTGTTTCTACGGCATCGACTTCGCCACCAAGAAAGAGCTCATCGCCGACGGCCGAAGTGTCGAGCAGATTCAGAACTTTCTCGAAGTGGACAGTCTCGCCTACCTCTCGCTCGAAGGCACGGTCGCGTGCAGCAAGGTCGAGTCTGACCATGCCTGCACCGCCTGCTGGACCGGCGAGTACAAAGTGCCCATCGACGAGGCGACGGCCAAGTTCAACTTCGAGCGCGACCAGCTCCGAATGTTCAAATGATCAAGCGGCAGCCCGAACTTCGGCAGCCGGGTCGTAGCCGGACACGCGACGCAAAAGTTCTATGAACTGATGGCAGGCCTTGCGCACCGCGTCCGGTGACGCCGTGGCAGTCACCGCGTTTTCGAGGACGGTCGCCTCACGGGTGATCGCGTCAAACCCGTAGCCTCCGCCGGCACCTTTGAGTTGGTGGGCCGTGCGTTTGATCTGCCGCAGCGCGTCCGCGTCGGGCAGACGATCAAGCTCGCGGGTGAGCGTGACGACGTGCTCGGGCAGATCAGCCACGAACGCCCCCACCAGTTCAACCATCATCGGGTCGTCGACGAAGCTGCTGTGGAGCTTGCGCGTCGCCACGGTCCCGGTGTCGATCGCCGACTCGATGAACTCGTAAAGTTCCGCAGGACGCACGGGCTTGGCAAAGTAGGTGTCGCACCCTGCCGCGATGCATCGCTCGCGATCGCCGCTCATCGCGTTGGCGGTGAGTGCGGCGATCGGGCGCTGGTAACCCTTGGCCCGCAACTGGCGAGCGGCGGTGTAGCCGTCCATGACCGGCATTTGCATGTCCAGCAGCAGGCAATCGAACGGACGCCCGGTCTTCTCCGCCTGAGCAATCGCCTCGATCGCATCGCGGCCGTTTTCCACGTAGGTCACATCCAGGCCGGCCGCTTCGAGGTGGTGAGCGAGCAACTGCCGATTGTCCGCCCCGTCTTCGGCCAAAAGCACACGGCCCGAAAGGCTCGGCACGCTCGGCCGATCCGCGACGGCAGCGGTGGCGCTGCCCGAAATGATCAACGAGTCGATCGGCCGGCAAACATCCAGATCGACAGGCCCGGGATCGATGATGACCCGGAACGTCGTCCCTTTGCCGGCAGTGGAACTGCAAACGATCGACCCGCCGAGCAGCTCCGCCAGTTGCCGGCTGATCGAGAGCCCGAGACCGGTCCCGCCAAAGCGTCGGGTGGTGCTCGAGTCGGCCTGCTCAAAACTCTCGAAGAGGCGACCGAGTGCGTCGGGATGAATGCCGATGCCGGTATCACTGATGAACACGCGAAGCATTCGCTTGCCTGCCGCGTCGGGCGGCATCAGTTCGCAGGCGATCTCGACCTTGCCCTGCTCGGTGAACTTCAGTGCGTTGCCGGCGAGGTTGAGCAGAATCTGCCGAAGCCGCACGGGATCGCTCACGATCTGCGTCGGTACCGGTCCCTCGGACCGCAGCACGAGCTCGATGCCCTTCTCGGCCGCACGAACCTTGAGCAGATCGGCAACATCGGCGAGCAGCGTGGGTAGTTCGATCTCCAGTTGCTCCACGTCCATTCGGCCCGCTTCGATCTTCGAGAGGTCGAGGATCTCGTTGATGATCGACATCAGATGCTCCCCATTACGACGGATGGTGGCGATGTGGGCGTTGCGATCGTCGGGCAGGATCGACTCGTCGCGCAGCAGGTCCGCGTACCCGAGGATCGCCGACATCGGCGTGCGGATCTCGTGGCTCATGTTGGCGAGGAAGTCGCTCTTGGCCTGGTTGGCCAGTTGAGCGGCGGCCGTCGCGGCGTCGGCGCGATCCCGGGCGGCTTTCAGTTCGACACCCTTGGCCTCAAGCTCGCCGGTGGCCTGCACGAGCTTCTGGTTGAACAGGATCATGTCCAGCTCGGCCTGCTTTCGCTCGGTAACATCCTCGGCGATCCCCAGCACGCCGATGACGTTTCCGTCGGCGTCACGCATCGGGATCTTGGTTGTCGAGAAAACGCGCTGGCTTCCGCCTGGGCCGGACACGTCCTCCTCCTTGGCCCGCATCGGCACGCCGGTGCGGATGACGTGCTCGTCATCCCGACGAAACGCCTCGACCTGCTCGGGTGCGAACGGCAGGTCCGCGTCGGTCATGCCCTGGAGTTGGTCTTTGGGTATCCCGAACATGCGTGCGGTCGCGTCGTTGCAGCCCTGGTAGACGCCGGCGCGGTCTTTCCAGAACAGCAGGTTCGGGTTGATCTCGATGATCTCTTCGAGCCGGCGACGCTCGACTTCGAGCTCGCGGAGCAGCACGTCCCTGCGTTCTTCGAGTTTGTGCGCGTCGTTGATGTCGTGGATCGAGCCGCTGCAGTGAATCCGGCCATCGTGCTCGAACCGCTCCCCACGGGCGGCGAACCAGCGGAAGGTGCCGTTGCGATGACGCAATCGGTAGCGAACGCGGAACGGTTCGCCCAGATCACGCATGCGGTGGTACGCGACGGTGACACCCGGCACGTCGTCGGGGTGCATCAGCGCGAAGAACGCCTCGCGGCTGTCCTCCATCTGGCCGGGATCCGTGTAGCCGAGCAAGCCCTTGAGCCGTGGGCTGAGGTACACGATGCCGTCGGGTTCGATGGTTTCCCAGAAGCCGGCGCTGCCGGCGATGGCGAAGCGGTCGAGCCGGCCCTGTGCGTCGTTGAGCCGACGCTCACGGTCGGCCAGGTCGGCCTCGGCCGTGACCGAAGGGGTGATGTCCTGAACCGCCGCCACGGTGAAGGGGTTGCCGTCGGCGTCGATCGACTTCACCGCCGTTACGCACCCCCATGCCGATTCACCGTCGGGCCGAAGATACCGCTTCTCACACTGCAACGTCGGCTCATCACCGGCGAGCCATGCGCCGACCGTCTCGATGCTCCCGGTCGGGTCGTCGGGGTGAGCGAAGTCATGCACGCAACGTCCGATCGCATCGGCACGGGTGCGGCCGAGGAACTGGCACAGCGCATCGTTGGCGTCGAGTAAGACGCCCTGTGTGTCGGTCACGGCCACGCCAATCCCACGCAGATCCAGCACGTCGAACTGCGCGGCCTTGGAACGGGCACGCGTCACATTCCGGCGGTGGCTTTGCAACGCCTGCTCCGCGACACGCGCGACCCGTTCGAAAGCGGTGCGTTGGTCGGCGGTCAACGAGCCTGGCGCGTTGCCACAAACACACAGAACGCCCACCGTTTCGCCATCGCTCCGCAACTGGATACCCGCGTAGCGTCTCAGCCCGTCGTCAACCGCGACGAACCGATTATCGGCCGTGTGAGAATCCGCGAGACAATCGGCGATCTCCAAAAAGTCCGACCGCATCACCACGAGGTTGCATAGCGCGTCGGACCGCGGAATTCTTTCGATGTCGCAGCCGAACGCGCCCTTGACCTCCAACACCTCCCGGGTTGCCATCGAGACAAGGGCCATGGGCGAGTCGGTCACCTGCGCGGCGAGCGCCGCCAGATCGTCAAAGACGGGGAGTCTGCCGTGCTCAAACGCCAGCGCATTCACGGCGTCGAGGCGTGCCGACTCGTCGGCATCGTTACCCTTCGGCGGAAGTGTTGGGTCGGCGTGGGTCATCGACAGGCCTCGCGATGCCAGCACCGGACGTCCCAAGGACGACCGCGCGGGTCAGGAATTGCATCGACGTGGCAAGGCCGCCCCTTGACCCGTTGGGCCGACGGTTTGCGCAAAAGACTTGGAACTGACCCGACACGATTTGGCTTATCGGACAGAGCTGATCGTCAGTCGATCGACCACGAGCCGAGGAACGCGGTGCAACCCAGCGACATCCGTGTCGCCCACACCGGTCCCCGACGTCGCACGCTCCGACGGAACTTCGCGACGTCACAACCCTGTCACGTCACGCGCTCGACGTCAGTGCGTGGGCCAACACGCTTGCTCGGATTCCGTTCCCAGCGCCGGACGCAGTTGGATGTCCCGCCCGGCACTCATTGCCGGGCCTGCTCTACGGAGCCTGGTCCATCCGAAACGTCCGGTCAGGCATCCTGCCTGTCACCACGACACGGGTTCGATCGCGCCGCGGCGCCGCCCTCGCGAGCCGGCCCGGTCTGACATGTCCAACTGATCCGGCCACACATCCCGGCCGGGTCATTCACCAAGGTCGATCACGCGGGGTCAACCGCATAAGCATCAGCCACTTCGGGCGTCAGCCGTTCTTGATCGACTGTTCGTAGAGCTCGTCCTGCCGCACCTTCGCAGCGATGTGCCCCATCTGGGGCGTGAGCTCCTCGTCGTACCGCTCCCACTCCTCGCGGTTCCAAATCTCCATGTGATCACCGAGCCCGAGGACGGCGACATCCTTGCCGGTGTTGGTCCGGCGTAGTGACTTCTCGGGGATGAGCAATCGGTTCTGCTTGTCGAGCGCGATGGGGGTCGCCTTGGCGAAAACCATCATCGCGAGCTTCTGCTGCTCGGGCGTCGGGATGCCGAACCGCTGGACCTGACCGACAAGCACCTCGTAAGCCGGCTGCGGATAAAGCCAGAGCTTGCCGTTGGTGCCGGTCATCAGCACGAACTCCTTGCCGGCGGCCTTGTCACCGTTGCCCGCCTTTTCGGCTTCGAGGGCGCGCCGCCAAACCGCGGGAAACAGCAACCGGTTCCGCTCATCGATCGTCAGATCATGCTCGCCGATGAGAGGCGGTAAGGCCACTTCGGTTCCCGTCGCTGCTTGTTGTCGCTCACACCCCGGTCTCCACGGCTGACAAAACTGACCGTTCTGCGTTGCCCGAGTGCATCGCCATCCCTGTACCCAACCGGCCCACGATCCTTGTGGCCGACTGCCCGCACTCTACCCATTATTTCCCATCAAGCAACACTTCCGTTCCATGACAACACACGAATCTGGGCAGAACCGGGACGGACCGGCCATTCAGTGCCATACACGGTGAAAAAACATTCCATCCGAGTGCTTACGTTATCCTGAATGACTTGTGGATAAACGCCGCCGCCCCCACCACGCCACGGCGACAACAAGCGGGAAAAGTGCGAAAATCAAAGGGAAAACCACAAAATTCACGCCACCCCTAAACCCCACGAACAGCGGCGACACCGCGATGGGGGAAATACTGGGGGCTGAACCCACGATGTACGCCAGCACCAACGTTGACAACAACAGCGCGATAAAACTCGTGGCGATCCGCGATCGGCTATGTGGCGTCTGGACCAATCCGTGACACCACGCCAGACCCGCCAGCCAAACGATGGTGACGGCCGCCGGGAACACCGCGTCGCCGATCACCGCCCCGTCGGCCGTCGCGGCAAGCACGACCCAGGCGGGCGCGGTTGCGACGATCCCGGCCGCCGATTCCCGCTCCCGAAACAGCCACCCCGACAACGCCGCCCCGAGCAACAGATCGCCGGCCACCACCCAACCTGCTCCGCCCCAAAGCAGGAAACCGAGCCGCATCGCGGACATCACGCACAGCGCCAATAGCGCCCGCCCCCTCACGCGTGAGGGGCCGTCGGTGCGTTGCATGTCGGCCGTGACCGTCATCGCCGGCATCCTAAACCATCATGTTGCTGGGCGCGCCGGACTCACCGCCCGCGCGGACCGGCCCGCAAGCCGTAGCATGCGACACTCATGAAGGACGCCATCCGCAAGCAGATTCTCGAGCACGTCGCCGCCGAGGGATACACGCCCAGCCGACCCCGACAGATCGCCAAGGCCCTTGATATTGACGCCGAGGGGGGCGGGTTTCGCGATGCGTTGCGTGATCTGATGGACGAGGGCCGGATCGTCACCGGCTCGGCCGGCAACGTGCTCATGCCCTGCGAGCTCCAACCCGGTGGCGAGTTCATCGGCTCCTACCGGCACAACCAGAAAGGCTTTGGCTTCGTCGTCCCGTCCGACCCCAACGCCCACGAAGACCTGTTCATCCCACCGGGTAACCAGAACGGGGCCCTCACTGGCGATCTCGTCCGCGCCAAGATCAAAGAGGCCGGCAAACGCAACGGCCGCGACTCCTACGCCGGCGAGATCCTCGAAGTCCTCGAACGCAAGCACTCCCGCTTCGTCGGCACCCTTTCCAAGGTCGGCGACAACTGGGTCGTCTACCCCGACGGCTCGGCGATGACCGACCCGATCCTCACCCCCGACGCCGCCGGCAAGTACATCAAGCCCGGCACCAAGGTCGTCGTCGAGATCACCCAGTACCCCGACGACACCGGCCGGTTCATGCGCGGCGTCATCTCCGAGGAGCTCGGCAAGCCCGGCGAAAAGGACGTCGACCTCAAGTCGATCATCGTCCAGCACGGCCTGCCCGAGGAGTTCCCGCAGGAAGTCAAGGACGCCGCCAGCGAAGCGCTCAAGGCGCTCGAAGACCCAGAGCTCAAAGCGAATCGCCTCGACCTCACCGGTGAGACGATTCTCACCATCGACCCCCCCGACGCCAAGGACTACGACGACGCGATCAGCCTGCGCCGCACCGACGACGGCCTGGTCGAGCTGGGTGTTCACATCGCCGACGTTTCCACCTTCGTCAAGCCCGGCGGCCCGCTTGACCTCGAGGCCCACCACCGCGGCAACTCCACGTACTTTCCCGGCCACGTCATCCCGATGCTGCCGGAGGTCTTGTCCAACGGCGTATGCAGCTTGCAGGAAGGCGTGCCCCGCTTCGCCAAGAGCTGCTTCATCGCCTACGACAAGTTCGGCACGCCGATCCGCACGGCGTTCTCCAACTCGATCATCTCCTCGGCCAAACGTCTGCGCTACATCGAGGCCCAGGCGATCATCGACGGCGACGAAACAATCCCCCACCCCGACGGCGACAGAAAGCGTTCGGACTACACCGCCGACGTCATCGAACTGCTCGAGGGGATGAACACGCTGGCGAAGACGATCCAGAAGCGCCGCCGCGAGCAGGGGCAGCTCGTCCTCGACTTGCCGCAGATCGAGCTGGTGCTTGACGATGAGGGCAAGGTCACCGGCACGCAGGAGGAAGACGACGCGTTCACCCACACGCTTATCGAAATGTTCATGGTCGAGGCCAACGAAGCCTCGGCCCGGCTCTACGACAAGCTCGGCGTGCCGTACCTGCGCCGCGTCCACCCCGGCCCCGACCCCGAGGGCGAGGAACGGCTGGTCAACTTCATCCGTGTCGCCGGGCATCAGCTGCCCAAGGACATGGACCGCCACGCGCTGCAGGCACTGCTCGGCAAGGTCCGCGGCAAGCCCGAGCAGTTCGCGATTAACCTAGCGATCCTGCGAAGCATCAGTCGGGCCGAGTACTCGCCCAAACAGCAGGGCCACTTCGCCCTCGCCTCCGACAACTACTGCCACTTCACGTCACCCATCCGGCGATACGCCGACCTCACGGTGCATCGCTTGCTCGACGACTGGTTCAAGAAGATCGGTGCCGACTTCAAGGACGGCCCGATCCCCGCACCACGCGGCCAGAAGAAGACCGACCTCAACTCACCGACCTACGACGAACTTGTCGAGCTCGGCCGACACATCAGCTTCACCGAGCGCCGCTCTGAAGCCGCCGAGCGTGAGCTGAAACAAGTCAAAGTCCTCGAACTGCTCGCCGAACAGATCGGCAACAGCTTCGACGGCGTCGTTACGGGCATCACCAACTTCGGCGTCTTCATTCAGGTCAGCGAATACCTCGTCGACGGGCTGTGCCGTTACGAGGACCTGATGGACGACTGGTGGGACGTCGACGCGAAGAACGGCCGAATCATCGGGCAACGCAGCGGCATGAAGATCCAGATCGGTGACGTCGTCGACGCGAAGATCATCAACGTCGATGTCGCCAACCGTGAGCTGAGCCTAAGCATCAGCGACGTCAAGACCCGCGGTATGAAGCCGATGCCGGTCAAGGAAAAGAAGAAGCCCAAGAAGAAAAACAAGTCCAACGCCAAGCCCAGAGCCACCGGCACCGACAAGCGCGCCGCCCGCAGCAAGTCCCGCGACAAGCGCAAGAAGGACCACCGCCGCGACAAGAAGAAATGACGCCGCGCGACGAACCCCACCGCCTAACGGCCCCATGCCTACCAAAGATGACTACCAAGCCCTCCGCCGCGATCCGGCCGCCAAGGCCGAGCAACAGCGCCAGTGGCACGCCGCCCGCCGGCGTGAACGGCGGGTGTTCGTGCTGCTGGTCACGGCTGGGGTGGTGATCGTGGCCCTGATCGGGGTGACGATGCTTTACGCGGCCATGCAGATGAACCGCAACGGCTGACTTCTATCAGCTTCCGATGAACATTTTTCTTCCCGGTGTGTCCCCGCTTCCGCGATACTCACGCATGCAGCGGTGAACCCAGTTCAACCAAGGAACACCCGATGAACTTCAAGAAAATCACCACGGTCCTGACCCTCGCCGCCGCCACCGTTGTCTTCGGCACCGCGACCGATTCCTCCTTCGCCCGGCAACAACAGCAGCAGCAAAACCAACAGCAGCAGCAAGGCCCCGGCGTGGTCTTCGCCGGCGACGGACTGCGCTTCGAAGTCTGGGGCTACGACGAACCCAAGAGCGAGCTTGGCGGCTACCTCGTCATGGGCCAGAACCAGTATCCCTTCCTCGCCAACGTCGACTTCAACAACGGTCAGCTCAACGGCAAGTTCGCCGTCGCCCGCGGCGAGGAGTACACCTTCACCGGCCAGCTCACCCAGGACGGCAGCCGGCTGACCTTCACCACCGGCGGCAAAATCTACAACCTCGTCAACGACGCCATCGGCCAGTCGCAGAACCGCCAGCCCGACGCGACCAACCCGCTCGACCAGGGCGGCAATGCCAAGGGCGATTACCGCGGCCCCGATGCCGGTGGTGCCCCCGCGGGCAATCAGGGCCAGACCCCTGACCAGCCACGCAACTTCACCCCCGATTACGAAACCGGCTGGGCCGCCCTCGAAGCCGGCGACGGCAAGACCGCCCACGACCACCTCTCCTACTTCGCCATGGAGGGTGACGTGGACGCGGCTGCGGCACTTGGCGTGATGTTCCACTACGGCCAGGCCGGCGTCGCGGTCGACGGTGCACTGGCTGCGCGATACTACGAGATCGCCGCCAAACAAAACGACCCGCAAGCCCTGGGCAACCTCGGCATCCTCTACCGCGACGGCATCGGCGTGGCCAAGAACGCCGACAAGTCCAGTGAGTACCTCGGTCGAGCCGCCAACCTCAACGAACACACGGCCCAACTCGCCTACGGCGCGCTCTTCTGGGTCGGCGACATGGTCAAACAGGACGATGTCGAAGCCATCGCATGGTGGATCATCGCCGCCGAAAACGGCAACGGCCCCGCCCGGGAGAACCTCGACGAGATTCAACGCGAAGTCTCCGCCGACGTGATGCAAAAGGCCCGCACCCGGGCCGAGGAACTCCGCAACCAGATCGAGAAAATCATGCAGATCGATGCCGCTGCCAAGCACCAACGGGCACTCGACGACATCCGCAATCTCGGCCCCGCGAGCAACCTTGCCGAGATCGAGGACGCCTTCGCGGAGTAGATCAACACGCAACGTCAACGGCGGCCGGCGAGAGCTTGCAACGCTCGCGTCGGTCGCCGCTTAAATTGTTCGCGAAATTCGCCACACGTTGTCCCCCGATCCACGACACTATCGCATGGCCGGTTGACCAGGAGACCCTCCCATGACCTTCCCAAAAACCACCACCGCCCTGCTCGCCACGACGCTGCTCGCCACCCCGGGCTTTGCCCAGAACCCGCTCGGCAACGGCGGTGGCGCGAACCCGCTCGACCGTGGCGGCTCGAACAATCCCCTCGACCACGGGCAAGGTGGCGGCAATCCGCTCGACAACGGCGGCCACGGCAACAACCTCGGCAACACGCCCGCCCCCGCCGGCTTCGTCGCGTTCAACCCGCACACGCTCAAAGACCCGGGCATGGACAATATGGACGCCTTTACCATGCTCGTCCCCGACGGCTGGCGGGTGAACGGTGGCGTCCGCTGGAAGCCCACCGAGATCGAGTTCGCCCAACTCGTGCTGAGCATGGTCGGCCCCCGCGGAGAAGAGGTCGCGTTGTTGCCTTCGCAGATGTATGAGTACACCGAGATCGACATGGGCCAGCTACCCGGCATGCCGCCCCAGCAGCCGCCGCAACTGCCGAGACTGGGCTCGCGTAGCCGGGAAGGCAAAATCTTCCTGCCCGTCCCCAACAGCACCAGCGAGTACCTGCTCGACACCTACTTCCCGGCCAACCGCCCCGCCGCGCGCAACGTGCGGATCATCGAGATGACACCGATGACCCAAATGCGGCAACAGCTTGAACAGCAGTTCCGCCCGATGATGAATAATGCCCGGCAGACGGGCCAGCAGCTTCAGCAGATGGCCCAAATGAGCGGCGGGCAGTACTTCACCGACAACGGCCTGTTCGCGGACTTGTTCAAGGTGCAGTACGTCGAGAACGGCCAGAGCTTCATCGAACTCATCCCGGTGGCGGGCTTCTGGCAGGCCGACGAGAACCGGATGATGAACACCGGCATCGACCAGTTCGGCAATCTCGTCCAGACGCCGGGTATGCGAACGCTGCAACAGAACTGGTGGGTCGCCGCCGGTCAGGGTTATCGCGCACCGGCCGACACGTTCGCCCAAGCCAAACCGATGATGGTCAACGCCGCCCTCTCGGTGAAGCCCACGCCGCACTATCAGGCGAAGATGATCGCCCTGGCCCAGAAGATCGCCGCCATCCGCCACAAGGGCCACATGGACCGCATGAAGCACCAGCAGGCGATGCACGAGCTGCGGATGAAGACCAACCGTGAGATTTTCGAGATGCACCAGGACAGCGTCCGTCGTGCGGACGAGGCACGCAGCCGGCAGAACGAACAGTTCATCGCCTACATCCGCGACGAGGAAATCTCGGTCGGCCCCGACGGCAAGCGCTACACCCACCCGCAAGGCAGCAAACTCTTCCAAGGTCCCGGTGGCCAGATCGGCTACGGCCCCGAAGGCGGCGAACCGCCCAGCGGCTGGACCCCGTACAACCCGTGAAGCTCACGGACTCAACGGCTTCCATCCACAACGCTCACGCTCACGGTTCACCACTGTGAGCGTTTCGCCATCCCGCGTCACCGCCTTGGCGATGCTCGCGGTGCTCACCCCCAGCCGGGCCGCCGTGTCGCTCACGCTCCACTGCGCATCGGCCAGGTGATCCAGCAACACCGCCAACGCTTCGAGCGACGTGGCCGACCAGCGTCCGTGCCGAATGAACGCCGAGGGGTCGGTCGGTCGGCGACGTTGCTCCAACACCAACCGCCGACGTAGCCGTTTGAGGGCGGCGGCAAGGTTCTGTTTCTGGCTGCGTGTCTCGACCGCGGTCACCGAAACGCTCGTCGGCAGGTGCGTGAGCCGGACGGCATTGGAGGTTTTGTTGCGCTTCTGCCCGCCCGGGCCCGGGCCGCGAAAGTGCTCCAGCCGACACTCGGCGAGCAGTTCGCTGTCGGACTGTGCAAAGGAAGCGGGCATCCGGACGCGGGGACGATACCATCGCCCCGCCATGCCGGCCGTCTGTTTCTATTTCCAAATCCACCAGCCGCGCCGGCTCACGCGGTACAACGTCTTCAACACATCGACCCAGTACTTCGAGGACGGGCAAAACCAACAGATCATGCGGCGGGTCGCCGACCGCTGCTACATCGCCGCGACCCGAACGCTCATCGACGCGGCCAAAGATGCCGACGTGAAGCTCGGCCTGAGCATGTCGGTTTCGGCCGCCAAGCAGATGAAGGCCCACGCGCCCGAAGCACTCGACTGCCTCGGCGAACTCACCGATTCGGCCGACGTCGAATGGCTTGCCGAGACGTCGCACCATTCGCTGGCCTGCATCTACAACACCGAGGAGTTTGCCGAGCAGGTGCGGGTGCATCACGCGATGGTTGAAGCCGAGTTCGGCCAACGGCCTGCCGTGTTCCGCAACAGCGAGTTGATCTTCAGCGACGCGATCGCCGCCGACGTGACGTCGATGGGCTACGACACGATCCTGGCCGAAGGGGCCGACGGCGTGCTCGGCGTTGACTCGCCGAACGCCGCCCGACGGAGCGGCGACGCGACCGTGCTGCTACGCAACTGGCGAATGAGCGATGCCATCGCGTTCCGGTTCAGCGACCCGAACTGGGAAGCCGGCCCGCTCTCGGCGGAGAAGTTTTCCGGTTGGTGCAAGCAGGCCGAGGGCGACTGCGTGAATGTCTTCGCCGACTATGAAACCTTCGGCGAACACCACGCGGCCGACACGAACATCCTTGACTTCCTCCGCAAGCTCCCGACCGCTCTCGCCGAGGCTGGCGTCGAAATGCTCACGCCCAGCACAGCCGCCGGCCTCACCGCCAATCCGCAGGCACTGCACGTACCTAACCCCACGAGTTGGGCCGACGCCGAGCGCGACGTGACGGCCTGGCTCGGCAACGCGATGCAGTCCAACGCCGCCCACGAACTCTACAAGCTACTCACCCCCGCCAAGGCCGCCGGCGGTGAGATTCTCGAGACGTGGCGTGACCTGAGCTCCAGCGATCATCTCTACTACATGGCCACCAAGCACGGCACCGACGGCGAAGTCCACAAGCATTTCAGCCCATACGACTCGCCTTACGACGCGTACATCAACTTCATGAACGTGCTCGACAGCCTCCGCACTCAGCTCGGTGTCGTCGGATGAACCGTGGGCATACTCACTCAAGCGAGTGTGCCGAAACGCAGTGACTCATCCAGTTTCCCCTCGTCGATCAGCGCCTTCACCCGGCTCACCCGCTTGTACTTCGGCCCCTCGAAGTCTTCCACCGTCAGCCCGACCCCGCGATACACGTCGAGCAGTTCCCGCACCCCGCTGGCCACGTCGTGCTTGGGCGCGAAGCCGACCAACGTGTCGTACGCCTTGCTTACGTCGACCTGGTAGTTCCGCGTGTCGCTGTCGGCCCCGTCGGCGAAGGTCACGCCACAGCGAGTCACCTCCGACACGATGTTGGCCACGTCGCGGATCTGGTAGTTGCTGTTACGCGGGGCGATGTTGAACGCCTCGCCGCGGAGCTTGTCGGCCGGCGTGTTGAGCGTACAGATGAACGCATGGGCGATGTCGGCGGCGTGGACCAACGGCCGCCAGGCGGTGCCGTCGGACTTAAGCCGGACCTCACCGATCGCGACGGCGTAGGCGGTGAGATTGTTCACCACCAAATCGAACCGCAGCCGCGGCGTCAGGCCGTAGGCCGTCGCGTTACGCAGGAACGTCGGGCAGAAGTTGGCGTCCGCCATCGGGGCGACGTCGCGCTCGGTGTCGACCTTGCTCTGGCCGTACGGCGTGACCGGGTTGAGGTCGCTCTCCTCGGTCAGCGCACCTTCACCGCCGGCCCCGTAGTTGGAACAGCTCGACGAAAACACGTACCGCTCGACGCCGGCCTCTTTGCAACACTCCGCAATGCGGACCGACGCACGGTGATTGATGTCGTCGGTCAAGTCCGGATTGATGTGCCCAAGCGGATCGTTCGAGAGTGCCGCCAGATGCAGCACGGCATCGAAGCCACGAACGTCATCGACGGTGCAATCGCGGACGTCCTTCGTGATGGCCGGCACGTCGGCGAGTTCGCCGGTGAACGTGCAGCCCGCGTAGTAGTCGCAGTCATAGCCGGTCACGTCATGCCCTTCGTCGAGGAGCATGGGCACGAGCAGCGATCCGATGTAACCGGTGTGGCCGGTGACGAGAACTTTCATGGTATTTCCTTACAAAACCAACTTGCGCAGGTGAAAACCCTCCGCGTAACGGGCATTGCTTTCCAGGCCGCGCAAACGCATCAGCGACTTGAACGTTTCTTCGTCAAACCAGTGCTTGGACCGCTGCGTGCCGAAGTGTTTCATCAGCAGTTCACACTTGCGATCCGCGACATCGGGTTCGAGATGCACATACCCGTTGGGCGTCGCGAGGTCGCCGTCCCATTTGGGGATTTCGTACTGCAGGATGAGGTGCGATCGAAAGGTGTTCCACGCAAGCTCGGCCAGCACGCGATGATCCTGATGGGCGTCGTCGAGGCGGTGCGTGAGGATCAAGTCGTAGTCGTCTTTGAGCTTCTCGAACTCATCCTTGATCGCGGCGTGCTGTTGCGGGAAGAAGCCGTCGCGGAAGCCGAAGCAGCGTACGTCGGCGTTCGGCGCGTAGTCGGCGGCCGACGCCTTGGCCTCGGCGTGTCGTTGCTCGTTGCCGCTGAACACGCACCACGTCACGGCAACGTTCGGCGACTCGGCGAGCAGCCGCAGGATCGTCCCGCCCGCACCGATCTCGATGTCGTCGGAGTGGGCGCCAAGGCAAAGCACCGAGCGGACGTTTGAGAGGAGGTTGGTGCTAATCACGCTCACCCCTCCTGTCATCCCAAGCGGAGTCGAGGGATCTGGCCTCGGACGCCGGGCGGTCAACCGGGTGCAACCGGCCGCGGAAGCTAGATCCCTCGGCTGCGCTCGGGATGACAGGAAGTAAGAAGCACGGACTCAGCACCTGCCGTCCCCCTTCTTCCACACTTCCCACGGCGCTACGCCTTCGGTGACCATGTCGTCGAGGGCCATCTTCTCCTTGAACGTGTCCATCGCGGCCCAGAAGCCGGGGTGCTGGTAAGCCTTGAGTTTCTTCTGCTGGATCAGTCGACCGAACGGCTCGAGCACGAGTTCCTCGCCAGGCTCGATGACGTCGAAGACGCGTTGGTTGAGCACGAAGAAGCCGCCGTTGATCCGCAAGTCGCGCTGCCGAACATCGCTGATGTCGCTGACCGTGCCGTCGTGGTCGTACGCGACGGTGTGAAACGTTTGGGCCGGGTAGACGGCGGCGAACGTCGCGGTCATGTCCTTCCGCTTGGCCCGTTCGATCATGTCCGGCAGATCGACATCGCTGAGGTTGTCGGAGTAGTTGGCGAGGAACCACTCGTCGGTGCCGAGGTGTTCGCGGACCGCACAGAGTCGCTCGCCGATGTTGGCCTTGAGGCCGGTGTCGACGAAGGTGATCGTCCAGTTGTCGATATCCCGGCCGAGCATCTCGACGTTGCGTCCGCGCCGGTCGCCGTCCTTGCTGCCGCCGTGGAGGATGAAGTCGTTGCTGGCCGCCTCGTTGTAGTTGAGGAAGTAGTCCTTGATCACTTCGCCCTGGTGGCCGAGTGCGAGGATGAAGTCGGTGTGGCCGAAGTGCGCGTAGTACTTCATCAAATGCCACATGATCGGCCGGGGGCCGACGGGCACCATCGGTTTGGGTACGCGGTCGGAGTACTCCCGAAGCCGAAGCCCCTGACCGCCGCAAAAGAGAACCACTTTCATCGCATCAGCTCCATCATCAAAACACGCTCACTTCCGGGATCGGCACCACGAACTGCCCGCCCCACTCGCGGACCACGCTCATCTGCTCGGCGATCTCGTTCTTCAAGTTCCACGGCAAGATCAGCACATAGTCCGGCTTGGTCTGCTCGATCATCTCCGGGGCGTGGATGGGGATGCGGCTGCCAGGGAGATAGTTGCCCTGCTTGTGAGGGGATCGGTCGACCGTGTAGTCGATGAAGTCGGTGCCGATGCCGCAGTAGTTGAGGAGCGTGTTGCCCTTACCCGGCGCGCCGTAGCCAACGACGGTCTTGCCGGCCCGCTTGGCGTCGATGAGGAACGTGAGCAGCTTGCGCTTGGTCTCGCGGACCTTCTCGCCGAACTCGGCGTAGAGCGTCGGGTCATCCATGCCGAAGGCAACTTCGCGCTTGCACATCTCGCCGACGCCGGCGTTGATTTCGTGTTGCCCCGGCATCCCAGCGAAGACGCGCATCGACCCGCCGTGCGTCGGCAGCTCCTCGACGTCGAACACCTCCAGCCCCGCCGTCGCCAGAACTCGGCACAGCGTCGTGAACCAGTAGTACTGCCAGTGCTCGTGGTAGATCGTGTCGAACTGGTTGTTCTCGATGAGGTTCAGGATGTGCGGTATCTCGACGGTGACGACGCCGGTCGGCTTGATCAGCCCGGCGAGGCCGGCGCAGAAGTCATTGAGGTTCGGCACGTGGCCGATGACGTTGTTCGCCGCGACGAGGTCGGCTTTGCCGACGCGACCGACGATCTGAGCCGCCGTCTCGGCCCCGAGGAACGCGACGGTCGTTGGAACCCCGACCTTCTCGGCGGCCTCGGCGGTGTTGCCGCTGGGCTCGATGCCATGAACCGGAATCCCCGCCTCGGCGAAGTGCCGCAACAGGTACCCGTCGTTGCTCGCCGCCTCCATGACCATGCTGTCCCGGCCTAACCCGAACCGCCCTGTCATGTCCACGGCGTACTTCCGCGCATGCTCCAGCCAGCTGGTGCTGAAGCTGGAGAAGTAGGCGTAGTCCTCGTTGAAGATCTCATCGGGCGCAACGTGGTCGGGTAACTGGACGAGCTTGCACTTGTCGCAGACAAACGCCCGCAGCGGATACGTCGGCTCGGCGACCTGAAAGTTCTCGGGCGTGACGTGCCGCTGGCACAACGGCGTGACGCCCAGATCGACAAACGTCCGGCTCAACGGCGCGGCGCAATGACGGCACGTCAACGCGACGGACGGCGAGTTTGACGGGGCGGAGATGGTCATGGGCGCGGCCACTTTGTCGGTGTCGGCGAGATGGGGTTGATACTGAGGCCGGAAACCGCGATATCGCGTTTCCCGGCTGCGAAAAGGCCGGCGATCCGGTACAACCGTCGTGACGCGAGCCTCCCTTTCACACGACCATTTCAGCAAACCCACCTTGAAGCACAAGCAACGTATTCGCGGTTTTATCAGACTCCCCGGGCACGACGCGATCGAGCCGGCCCCGATGGACGAACAGCCGCTGCGCCGCGACCTGCTCAGCGTCGATCAACTCGAACATCACGCCCACCAACTCGCCGAGCGCCACGAAGCCATCGACGCCATCGGCTCCGACCATCTGCTGCCGCGCCTCGACGAGAACGAGCAGGTCCTGCTCGGGGCCTACGAGATCGTCAACGAAGCCGCCGAGGCCAACCGGCGCATCACCCCCGCCGCCGAATGGCTCATCGACAACTTCTACCTCATCGAGGAGCAGTTCCGCATCTCGCGGCGTCACCTGCCCAAGGGTTACAGCCGGGAGCTGACCAAGCTCGCCGCCGGACCGAGCAAGGGTTTTCCGCGGGTTTACGACATCGCGCTGGAACTGATCAGCCACATCGACGGCCGCATCGACGGCGAGTCGCTGGGCGCTTTCGTCGCCAGCTACCAACACGTCACGCCGCTGAAGCTCGGCGAGATCTGGGCGGTGCCGATCATGCTTCGGCTCGCGCTGATCGAGAACCTCCGCCGCGTCGCCGCCCGGATCGCCACGAGCCAACAGGACCGGGACCGCGCGTTCGACTGGGCCGAGTCGATGACGTCGATCGGCGCGGAGAAGCCCGACGGTGTGTTGTTGGCATTGGCGAACATGGTTCGCGATCGGCCGGACCTGTCGCCGGCGTTCACGGCGGAGTTCTCCCGCCGCATGCAGGCCGCCGGCAGCCGGATGACCTTGCCGCTGCGGTGGCTCGAAGAACGTCTCGGCGAGCGCGGCCTGAACATCGAACAACTCGTCCAGACCGACAGCCAGGAGCAGGCCGCCGACCAGGTCTCGATCGGCAACTCCATCGGCTCGCTGCGGCATCTCTCGGCCATCGACTGGAAGGACTTCGTCGAGCAGCACAGCATCGTCGAGAAGGCGCTGCAGCGCGACCCGGCAGAGACCCATGCGCTGCAGGACTTCACCACGCGTGACCGATACCGCCACGTCATCGAACAGTCGGCCAAGCGGAGCCGCAAGCCCGAACTCGATGTCGCCGAGTTGGCGATTTCCCTGGCCAAGTCGGAACCGCCGACGTCCAAGAAGTCGCACGTCGGCTTTCACCTGATCGACGACGGCCTCGAACGGCTCGAACTGCGCACCGGCGTCGAGTTGGGCGCGGTCACCAAGCTGCGGCGGTTCGGGCGTGACCATGCGGTGACGCTGTTCCTGCTCGGCGTGATCGGCACGGCGCTGCTGGTGACGTTCGCCGTTGCCGGGTGGACGATCGCGACGCGGTCGGCGTTCTGGTTGGCGTTGGTCGCGGCGGTGCCGTTGCTCATCGCGACCAGCCAACTCGGCGTCGCGACGATCAACTGGATCTGCACCCGCCTGGTCGGCCCGAACCGCCTGCCAAGGTTGGACTATTCGGCCGGCATCCCGTCCGAGTGCCGCGCGATCGTTGCCGTGCCGTGCATGATCACCAGCACCGACGGCGTCCGCGAGCTACTCGACAACCTCGAAGTTCGCCACCTCGCCAACCGCGATGCCAACGTTCATTTCGCCCTGCTCAGCGACTTCGGCGACTGCGAAACCGAGTCGAAGGAACAGGACGACACACTGCTCAAGCAAGCCGCCGACGGCATCCGGCTGCTCAACAAAACCTACGGCTCCGACAAGTTCCTCCTACTGCACCGACCCCGCCTGTGGAACCCGCAGCAGCATTGCTGGATGGGCGAGGAGCGCAAGCGCGGCAAACTTGAGGACTTCAACGACCTGCTGCGTGAAGAGGAAGGCGCGGCCGACCGGTTCAGCGAGATCGTCGGCGACCGCTCGGTGCTTTCGTCGATCAAGTATGTCATCGCGCTCGACGCCGACACCATGCTGCCGCGCGACGCGGCCCGGCAGTTGGTCGGCACGATGGCCCATCCGCTCAACAAGCCGGTCATCGACGAACAAACCAACCGGGTAGTCGACGGCTACGGATTGCTTCAGCCCCGCGCTTCGATCGCGATGGGCGGCGCGCCGCGCACGTGGTTCATCGAACTCTTCGCCGGCGAGCCGGGCGTTGATCCGTACACCAACGCCGTCTCCGACGTGTATCAGGACGTCTTCCGCGAAGGCTCGTTCATCGGCAAGGGCATCTACGACGTCGACGTGTTCAAGCGCGTCCTCGGCGACCGCCTCCCGGCCAACCGCATCCTCTCACACGACCTCCTCGAAGGTGCCCATGTCCGCAGCGGTCTGGTCAGCGACGTGCAAGTCTTCGAGGACTACCCGGCGAGCTACCTCGTCGATGCCGCCCGGCGACATCGGTGGGTGCGCGGCGACTGGCAGATCGCGCCGTGGGCGTTCTTCAAGGTTCCCCACCCTGACGGCAGTCGGCCCAACGTCATCAACGGGCTCAACCGCTGGAAAATCTTCGACAACCTGCGCCGGTCGTTGGTGCCGATCGCGTTGGTGCTGATCCTGCTTTGTGGTTGGCTCAGCGGTGCGCCGGTTGCGTGGACGTTGTTGGTGCTCGGCTTCGTGTTCGTGCCGCCGTTGCTCGACGGGATTCTCGGGATGGTCTTCGACATCGACCGGGAGTTGCCGCTGACGATGCACCTGAGACTGCGGGCCATCGCCTTGCTGCGAAACCTTGGCCGCTCGACGTTGAACTTTCTCGTGCTGCCGTTCGAGGCGATGCTGAATCTCGACGCCATCGGCCGGACGCTTTGGCGGGTGCATGTCTCGAAGAAGAATCTGCTGCAGTGGCAAACGTCGACCGACGCGGCGCGCAAGGCCAAGGCAGACCTGCCGGGCTTCATCGCATCCATGCAGACCGGTGCATGGGTTGCGTTGTTTGCCTTGGGCCTGATCCTCGCGGCCAACCCCGACGCCTTGCTCGTGGCACTGCCGATCCTCTTGCTCTGGGCCCTGGCACCGATCGCCGCGTGGTTCGTCAGCAAAGCCCCCGCTGACAAAGACGTCGAACTCTCGCCTTCCGACTGGTCGTTCCTTCGCCAACTCTCGCGTCGCACCTGGCGGTTCTTCGAGGACCACGTCACCGACGAGGATCACTGGCTCCCGCCCGACAACTTCCAGGAACACCCCGCCGTCGGCATCGCCCATCGCACGTCGCCGACGAACATTGGGCTGAGCCTGCTGGCCAACGTCGCGGCCCACGACTTCGGTTACATCGGTGCCGCCGCCGTCGCCGAGCGTTGCGGAAATACCTTCGACACGCTGGGCAAACTCGACCGGTTTCGTGGACACCTCTACAACTGGTACGACACGCAGAGCCTCGCCCCGCTGCCGCCGGCGTACGTCTCGACCGTCGACTCGGGCAACCTCAGCGGTGCGCTGCTCACGCTGCGACAAGGGCTGCTCGAGATCGCCGCCGCGCCGGTGGTCGGGCAGCAACGCTTCGACGGGCTTTCCGACACGGCCGACCTGCTCATCGCCGCCGCCGACGGCACCGACGCGCTGGCCGAGCCGGAGGACGGCGAGCCGGCGGCGCGGATCGAGTTGCCGCCTGAGCTGCTGTCCAAGCTCAAGTCGGCGATCCCCCCGGCGGCGAACATCCGGACACCGAGCGAGATGCGGGCCATCGCCGAGTTGATCGTCGGCCTCGCGAGCCAAGCGATGGAGGTCGCCGACGACGTTTCGACCGAGACCGGTTACTGGGCCGCAGCGTTGCAGCACCAGGCGCTCTCGATCGTGCACGACCTCCCGCCGGCCGGCGCGGACAAGATGCCGACGATCGCCGAGGACGACGAACTCTCGGCCGAGCTGCGTCGGCTGGCGGACCTGTGCATCGACTTCGCCGACGCCGATTACAAGTTCCTCTGGGACGAGACGCGCGACCTCTTCGCCATCGGCTACAACGCGCAGGAGCGTCGGCTCGATGCGAGCTACTACGACCTGCTCGCCTCCGAAGCACGTCTGGCCAGCTACTACGCGATCGCCACCGGCCAGCTCTCGCAGGAGCACTGGTTCGCGCTGGGGCGCCAGGTGACCTCGACGAGCGGCGCGCCGACGTTGCTCTCGTGGTCGGGCAGCATGTTCGAGTACCTCATGCCGTTGCTGGTGATGCCGACCTACGAAGGCACGCTGCTGGATCAAACGTACCAAGGCACTGTCTCGCGGCAGATCGACTACGGCAACCAACGCGGCGTGCCCTGGGGCGTGTCCGAGTCCGGCTACTACGCCACCGACGCGAACCTCAACTTTCAGTACCGCCCCTTCGGCGTGCCCGGCCTGGGCTTCAAGCGCGGCCTCGGGCAAGACCTGGTCATCGCGCCCTACGCAACCGTCATGGCGCTCATGGTCGACGCAGCTTCCGCGACCGCGAACCTCAAGGACATGCGCGAGCGTGGCCTGCTGGGTCGTTGCGGGTTCTTTGAAGCCGTCGACTTCACGCCGAGTCGGATCCCGCGCGGTCAGGACAAGGCCGTCGTGCGTTCGTGGATGGCGCACCACTCAGGCATGTCGTTCCTGTCGCTGCTGTACCTGCTCAAGGGCACGCCGATGCAGCGGCGATTCCTGGCGGACCCGCAGTTGCGATCGGTCGATTTGCTGTTGCAGGAGAAGACGCCGCGCAGTGCACCGGTGTATCCGCACCCGGCCGAGGCCGACGAGCCGCAACGACGCGGCGGCGAGAACTTCGGCGGCACCCTGCGCGTTTTCCAGAACCCCGCGACCACCACGCCCGAAGTTCACCTGCTCTCCAACGGCACCTACAACTGCATGGTCACCGCAGCCGGTGGTGGCGTGTCGCGATGGAAGGATCTGGCCCTGACCCGTTGGCGGGAGGACGCGACGCGTGATCATCACGGCACGTTCATCTACCTGCGCGACACGACCGCCGGCGACTGGTGGACAGCCGCGCACCAGCCCTCGCAGAAGTCGCCGCAGCACTACGAAGCCGTCTTCAGCCAGGCCCGCGCCGAGTACCGCCGACGTGACGGCGACATCGAGACGCACACCACCGTCGTCGTCAGCCCCGAGGACGACGTCGAACTCCGCCGCGTGTCGCTGTGCAACGGCGGCAAGCAACGCCGCACCGTCGAGGTCACCAGCTTCGCCGAGGTCGTGCTCAACCAGCCGGCGGCCGAGGCGGCACACCCGACGTTCAGCAACCTGTTCATCCAGACCGAGCTGATCCGCAACCGCTGCGCGATCCTCGTCAAGCGGCGTCCGCGGCAGGCCGACGACCATCCGCCGACGATGCTGCATCTGATGGCCGTCCACGGCGCGACCGTCGGCAGCACGACCTACGAGACCGACCGTAGTGCGTTTCTCGGGCGCTGCCGCGATGCCTCGGACCCGGCCGCGCTCGATGTGCCCAGCCTCGGCGACTCCGAAGGCAGCGTGCTCGATCCCTGTGTCGCGGTCCGCCGCAAGGTCATCCTCGAACCCGGGCAGACCGTCATCGTCGATGTCATCACCGGCTGCGCGTCGACGCGTGAAACCGCGCTGTCACTCGTCGAAAAGTACCACGACCGCCGACTCGCCGACCGCGTGGGTGATCTGGCGTGGACGCACTCGCAGGTGGTGCTTCAACAGCTCAACATCACCGAGGTCGACGCGCAGTTGTACGCCCGGCTGGCCGGGAGCGTGGTATACGCCTCGGGCCGACGCCGGGCCGACGGCGACACGATCGCCGCCAACACCCGCGGCCAGAACGGTCTCTGGGGCTACGGCATCTCCGGCGACCGCCCGATCGTCCTCCTGCGATTGACCGATCGTGACAATCTCAAACTCGTCAAGCAGTTGGTGCAGGCCCACGCCTACTTCCGGCGCAAGGGGCTCGACGTCGACCTGGTCATTCTCAACGAAGACGCCGGCGGCTATCGCGATGAACTCCACGACGCGGTCGTCGGCATCGTCAACTCCACGACCGAGGCCGGCCAGATCGACAAGCCCGGCGGCATCTTCATACGCCGCTCGGACCAGATGTCCGAGGAAGACCGCACCCTGCTCAAGACCGTCGCCCGCGTCGTGCTCATCGACACGGCGGGCACGCTGGAGGAACAGATCGAACGCCGCGGCCGGGGCCAGTTCACGATGCCCAAGTTTGTGCCGACCCGTGCCCGGCGGCGCGAGGTGATGACCGCCAGCGAACTACCACGCCGCGACCTGATGTTCTACAACGGCATTGGCGGGTTCACGTCCGACGGTCGCGAGTACATCATCAACGCCTCCCCCGGTGCCGCCCGCAGCGCGAAGGTCACCCCCGCGCCGTGGATCAACGTGCTGGCCAACCCGCACTTCGGCTGCATCGTCAGTGAATCCGGCGGAAGCTACACCTGGTGCGAAAACGCCCACGAGTACCGGCTGACCCCGTGGTACAACGACCCGGTCACCGATGCGTCCGGCGAGGCGTTCTACCTGCGCGACGAGGAGAGCGGCCGGGTCTGGTCACCCACGCCGCTGCCGGCGAGCGGGTCGATGCCGTACACGACCCGCCACGGCTTCGGGTACACCGTTTTCGACTACACCGAGTCGGGCATCAACTCCGAGATGTGGACCTACGTCGCGACCGACGCGCCGGTGAAGTTCACCCGCATCAAGATCCGCAACGACAGCGGCCGCGACCGACGCATCAGCCTCACCGGCTACGTCGAGTGGTGCCTAGGCGAGTTCCGGCAGAAGTCCGCGACCCACGTCGTCACCGAGCTCGACCCGACCACCGGCGCGGTGCTGGCCCGCAACGCCTACAACACCGACTTCGGCCCGCGCGTGTCTTTCTTCCATTGCTCGGCGCAGCGCAAATCCTTCACCGGCGACCGCACGGAGTTCCTCGGCCGCAACGGCTCACCCGCCGCGCCCGCCGCCCTCGCGCGGACCAAACTCTCCGGCACCGTCGGCGCCGGCCTCGACCCGTGCGCCGCCATCCGCACCCCGATGGACCTTGCCGACGGCGAGGAGGTGACCGTCACCTTCGTCCTCGGCTCCGGCCAGAACCGCAACGACGCCCGCGAACTGCTCAAGCGCTTCCGCGGCAACACCGCCTCCAAGGACGCGCTCCAGCAGGTCTGGGATTACTGGAACCACACGCTCGGCGCGGTGCATGTCGAGACGCCGGACAAGGCCGTGGAGTTCCTCGTCAACTGGTGGCTGCCGTACCAGGTGCTCTCGTGTCGCTATTGGGGCCGCAGCGGGTACTACCAGTCCGGCGGTGCGTACGGCTTTCGTGATCAGTTGCAGGACGTGGCCGCGTTGATTCACTGTGCGCCCGAGACGACCCGCGAGCACATCCTTCGCGCCGCCGCTCATCAGTTCGTCGAAGGCGACGTGCAACACTGGTGGCACCCGCCTACCGGCCGCGGGGTGCGCACACACTTCTCCGACGACTACCTCTGGCTGCCGCTGGTCACCGCCCGCTACGTCCGCACCCTCGGCGACACCGGCGTCCTCGACGAAGCCGTCCCGATGCTCACCGGGCCGCCGGTACCGCCGGATCAGGAGTCGATCTACGACCTCTTCCCGCGCGGCGACGAATCGGTGTCGATCTACGAGCACTGCAAACGCTCGATCCGCAACGCCACCGTCAACCGCGGCTACGGACGCAACGGCCTGCCGCTGATCGGTTGCGGCGACTGGAACGACGGCATGAACCTCGTCGGCGAGCACGGCAAGGGCGAGTCGGTGTGGATGGCGTTCTTCCTGATGCAGGTGCTACGCGACTTCGAGCCGATCGCCCGCGAGCGTGGCGATGTCGAGTTTGCCGACCATTGCCTCGAACACATCGACACGCTCAAGGCCAACGTCGAGGCCAACGCGTGGGACGGCGACTGGTACCGGCGTGCCTACTTCGACGACGGCTCGCCGCTGGGCTCGTCGGAGAACACCGAATGCCAGATCGACTCGCTGCCGCAGTCGTGGGCGATCCTCGTCGGCGAGACCGATCCCGAGCGGGCCACGCAGGCGATGAGCGCGGTCGACCATCGGCTCGTGCGGCGTGACGCGGGGCTCATCCAACTGTTCGATCCGCCTTTCGACGACGCCGAGGTGCGCGAGGGGGCCGACCCGGGCTACATCAAGGGCTACCTGCCCGGCGTCCGCGAGAACGGCGGGCAGTACACGCATGCCGCCGTGTGGACGGTGATGGCGTTCGCCGAGATGCGCGACGCCGGCCGGGCGTGGGAGCTGCAACGGCTCATCAACCCGATCAACCACGCGCTCGATGCCAACAGCATGGCCAAGTACAAGGTCGAGCCGTATGTCTGCGCCGCGGACGTCTACGGCGTGAACCCCCACGTCGGCCGCGGCGGCTGGACGTGGTACACCGGCTCGGCCGGCTGGCTCTACCGGCTCATCACCGAGTCCCTCCTGGGCATCAAGCTCCGCGTCGACCGCCTCGAGTTCAACCCGCTGCTCCCGCCGGAATGGGGCGGCTTCAAACTCCACTACCGCTTCCGCGAAACCTTCCACCACATCAACATCATCAACCACAACTCCGGCCTGGTCACCCGTGTCACCGTCGATGGCGTTGAACAGGACGATTTGCACGTCCCGCTATGCGACGACCGCCACGATCACGAGATCACGGTCGAGCTTTAATCGCCGCGACCAGCCGACCGACGATGGCTTGCGTGTTTACGCCTGGGATGCTTACGGCGAGTGACGCAATACTGCCCGGACAAACGCGCCGTCGCTGCCCGGAATCAGAATCGGCAACGCGATCAGCTCATACCGGCCCGCTTCGACATTGGCGAGATCGAAGCTTTCGAGGATGCGAAGGCCAGCCGCATGGATGGCGTGATGAATGGGAAGGGTCTTGCTCGTCGGCTTGTCGACGCTCGGAACGTCGTTCGGAAACGTCCCGCTTTCGGGCCAGCCACCGGTTTTGAGCAACACGCGCGGCGGCAGGTCGATCGGCAGATGCTCCGGCAAGATCGGGTCGTGCCCGACCACGTCGACGACTTCGCATTCGCCGAGGTACAGGTCCAAGTCGAGCCCTTCGATCCCGCAGCCGGCGTCGTCGTAGTGCAACGGTGCATCGACGTGCGTGGCGTTGTGAACACTCGCCGTGATCGACGAGAGGTTCACGCTCGCGCCGTCGGCCAGCGCCGCGTTGCGAGTCAGCGTCGTCGGGGTGTCGCCGGGCCATGCGGCGGTGCCGGCCGAGAGCGGGCGGGTGATGTCGATCAGTGGCATGAGTTGATCCTATCTAACGCCCAAGTCTTCAAGCGTGCGTCGGGATTCGGTCACGCTCGCCGACCCACGGCTGAAGCCGTGGGCGTTGACGTCAACTTCACGAGCGCCTCCACCACGGCATCCACGTCCGGCTCGTCGTTGTACAACGCGACCGGTGCGACGCGTATGAGGTCCGGGCGACGATAATCGGTGACGATGTTCATCTTCGCCAACGCGTGAACCAAGCGCTCGGCATCGGGATGCCGTAGCGATACATGCCCGCCTCGACGGCTCGGATCGCGTGGCGTCGCGGTGCCAAACCCATGTGCGGCGAGTGTGTCGTCGAGCCGGTCGAGCAGATGACCGGTCAGCTCCAACGAACGCTGGCGAACTTCGCCAATCGCTGGGAAGCCGGACAACGATCCGAGCAACGGCGCGAGCGACAGCATGTGCGGCGTCCCCTGCTGCAACCGCGCCGCACCGTCAGCCGGTCGCAACTCGCTCGGCATGTCGAACAACGCCTCGTCACTCGACCCGAACCACCCCGCCATCCCCGGCTCGAGCGCTTCGCGTAGGTAGGCGAACGCCACGCAGCCTGGGCCGCCGTTGAGGTACTTATAGCCGCACCAGAACGCGTACTCGCAACCCCAATCATCAAGCCGCATCGGCACCGAACCGGCCGCATGCGACGCATCCCAAAGCACGGTCACCCCCGCCGCCGTCGCTGCCGATTGCACGCGCTCGACATCGATCAGTTGCCCGGTAGAAAACACCACCACCGGCAACACCGCAAGCGCGACACCGTCCGACTCGATGGCCGCGATCAGGTCTTCCTCCTCGAACAAATCGCCACGCATCGGCACACGCTCCAACGCCGAGCTCGGCAAGCCACGCATCCGCAGATGGCTCTGCACTGCGTAGCCGTCGGTGGGAAAGCAGCCGTCGTCGATGACGATGCGATCTCGCTGCGGTGTCGGCTTGTAAAACGTCGCCAATCCCTGGTGCAGGTTGGCCGTGGTGCTCCCGGTGGCGATCACGCGGCTCGGCTCCGCACCGACGATCGGGGCACATAGCGCACCGCCCTCACGAGACATCCGCAGCCACGGCGGGTCCGCGCCGAACCAGCCGCCGATGCCGAGCGTTTGCCACTCATGAAGCACAAGTTTGGCCTGCTCCGCCGATGCCTTCGTGCAAAGCCCCAGCGAGTTGCCGTCGAGGTAGTGACCGTCGAAGGGCACGAAGCGCTGTCGGATCTCTTGCCAGTCGATTGCCACGTTGGCCGCAAGGCTAGAGCACCGTCAACGTCATGGGAACCGCGTGGAGAATTGAAACACCGCCGCGCCTTTGAGGAGTCGACGCGGCGGTGAGAAGGATGGTTTGCGTGAGAGGGATCAGCGACCCGGGCGTCCGCCCCAGAGGCCGCGGAGGCCGCGGCCGCCACCGGGTTGCGGATCGGTCACGCCGTCGAGCGATTCGCTGTCGCCCTCGTCACCGCCAGCGTTGAGGGTGTCTTCATCGTCGTCTTCGCTCTCGTTACCGCCGAAGAGGTCATCGGCACCACTGCCGCCGTTGAGCGTGTCGGTGCCGGGCCCGCCGAAGAGCTTGTCGTCGCCGTCGTCACCGTTGAGCAGGTCGTCGCCGAGGCTGCCGATGAGCAGGTCGTTGCCAAGGCCGCCGGACATGACGTCGTCTCCGCCGCCGCCGAGCATGAGGTCGCGTCCGTCGCCGCCGTTCATCTCATCGTTGCCGTCGGAGCCCTTCATGTAATCGTTGCCGCCGTTGCCGTTGAGAGTGTCGTCGCCGATGGAGCCGCCGAGGAAGTCGCGGGCGTCGGAACCGTTGAGCACGTCGTTGCCGGCGCCGCCACGTTGGATACTGCGCGACTCGGCGGTGATTGTGTCATCACCACCCCAGCCGAAGACGCGGGTGAGTCGGCCGATGGCGGCGACGTCGATCGTGTCGTTGCCGTCACGGCCGTGAACGTAAACGCGACGGATGTCCTCGGCAGGCGCACGCAGTTCCTCGGTGCCGTTGATCGTCACGATGGCGGTGGGCTGGACGTCCGGCCCGCCGGCCGGGTCCTCCAAGAGCGAGACGCTGATGACGTTGTCGACGCCTTCGTCACCGACGACGCGGAGCACGCCGGCATCGCTGAGATTGGCCGAGAGGAGTTTGCGCAGTTCGAGCTGTTCCATGGGCTGCATGGGTGGTTCCTTTCCAAGGTGGTTCGTGAGATTCGCGTCGGGTGACGCCGTGCTGGAAGTGGAAACGCGCCGACCGTTCGAACTATTTCCGTCCAAGCGAATTTTCTTCGAATCGCGCTACCGTGTTGCCATGCGTGTTCTGGCGATCGGCGATGTGGTGGGCAATCCGGGGCGGGCGGCGGTGCATGGGTTGTTGCCGGGGATCGTCAAGAAGCACGAGGTCGATTTCGTCGTGTGCAACGGCGAGAACATCGCCGGCGGCAGCGGGATCACGCCGAACCTGTTCCACAAACTCCGCCGATACGGCTGTGACGTGGTCACGCTCGGCGACCACTGCTACAAGCGGTTCGAGATCGCCGACACGCTGCGGGAGAGCGAACGGCTGCTGCGGCCGGCGAACCTCTCGCCCGACGGGCCGGGCCGGCGGTACACGATCGTGAAGTCGGCCGGCGGCGTGCGGGTCGCGGTGTTCACGCTGCTCGGGCGGATCTTCATGAATCAGCTGCCGCCGAACGACCCGTTCGCGGAAGCGGATGCGATCCTGCGGGACATCGGCAAGGGCGCGGACGTGATCGTTGCCGAGGTGCATTGCGAGGCGAGCAGCGAGAAAATCGCACTCGGCTGGCACCTGGATGGCCGGGCTCACTTCGTCTTTGGCACCCACACCCACACGCCGACCGCCGACGCCCGCCTGCTGCACCACGGCACCGCGTTCATCAGCGACCTCGGCATGACCGGGCCGTACGACGGGGTGCTCGGCCGCAAGACGGATGCGGTCGTGGCGACGATGCGGACCAACACGCCGCACCCGTTTCACGTCGCGACCAAGGACGTTCGCCTGTGCGGCGCGCTGGCCACCATCGAGGACGGGAAAGCGACGGCAATCGAGCGGATCGAGGTCCCGCTGGTCGGCGAAGTCGCTAACGACCCGGGGGACGGATGATGCCGACCTTGCTCGCCAACGTGGCCGCGACGTGGTTTCTCGTCGGGCTGATCTGGATGGTGCAGGTCGTGCACTACGCGCAGTTCGACGGCGTCGGTGCCGACGGGTGGGCGTCATACCACACGCGACACACGCGGAACATCACGCTGATCGTCGGGCCGGCGATGCTGGTGGAACTGGTCTCGGCCATCGCGCTGATCTGGCTCGCGCCCAAGGGCGTGCCGGTGTGGATGATCTGGGCCGGGCTGGGCGGAGTCGCGGTGCTTTGGTTGAGCACCGCGTTGGTGCAGGTGCCGATGCACAACACGCTGGCCACCGGCTTTGACGCGGCGATCGGTCGGCGCTTGGTGCTGACCAACTGGTTGCGCACGGCGGTTTGGACCGGGCGCGGGGTGTTGGTGCTGTGGATGCTCAAGTGTGCCTTTGACAACGTTCGGGCGTGAAGCGCGCATGAAAAGACCCACGCACGAGTGCGTGGGCTTTCGGCGAGAATTTTGGCATTCTCTCTACGCTGCACCGCGGCCGTGGCTACGACCACCTTTGCGGTTCTTGCGTCGGCCAACGGCTTGGGTGCGACGCATCGCGTTGCCCTTGGCGTTGATGGCTTTGAGGATATCTTCGTCCTTGTCGGTGCCAAAGACCTGCCCCCTGCTGCGACTTTCACGGCCGACGTAGCTGTCGGACCGGCTCTTCTCATTGGTACTCATGTCTGGGTTTCCCTTCTGGCCTTCCTCCCGCCGAAGCGGTAAGACGGCCAACGGTCGGCTGTGATCGCGACCATGAACGTACCCGCTTTGTTTATCTGTCACCGGGTTCATCCACACGACGCTCTCCTTGGTTATGCCACGGTCGCCGGCAATCGCCGGCGTGTGGCGCTTTCTCGTTCGGAGACCGACACGGCGACGGTCTCACTCGTGGTTGGCCGACGGTTTCCAGTCGTCGGCCGGTCCTCGTTCGGGGGTTCTCACACCCCCGACTTGCAGGGCCCTTACGTCCCTGCTTCGCCAGGCTGCTTTTCGGTGCGTCGGGTTCTCAGGCCTTGGGCACCACGGATGTTGGAACAACGCTTCTTGCCGCCCGTCGAACCTTCGAGCAACGCTCGGTGAGTTCGACGAGTTGACCCCAGCCGTCGTCCCCGTCGACCACGGCGGCTGCGCCGTTGCGACGGGCCCAGAGTTCGTCGGCGGCGATCGCGGTCGGCTCGTCGGCCGAACGCCACATCGCCCACGCCAACTCCGGCCAAGCCGAGGTCACCTTCCGAACGAACCCTTGCAGGGGTTGGTCCGGCAGGTCGGTTTCGCCCACAACCAACAGGTCGACCGCCCCGAGTCGCATGCGTCCGATCGCCTCGTCGCCGGTCTTGGCGAGGTCGGCGGTAAACGCACCGTCTTTGAAAACACCGTCAGCCCGGTGGGGCCGATCCAGCTTCCCGGAGTCGTCGCAGCCGACCATCAGCATCGTCGCCGGCGCGGATTCGCGTCGGACGTTTGCTTCGAGTTCGGACCACGCCGATCGGCCTGAGTCACGCACCTGCCGCTTGCGTTTCCGCGAACGGTCCGCAGGACCCTCATCCCGCGGGCGGTGTCGATCGTCGGTCGGTTTGTGGACACGTCGTCCCATACACAATCCCTCCGGACCCACGCGGCGAGGAAGTACGAAGCCTCGTCGCCCCGACCACACCACATGGGCCCGCCTTGACATTGCGACGGGCGTGCCGGACCGATAAAATTTCGCGTAACTCATTGCCTTTTAGGCACTTGAAGAAATAGCCGTCGTGCGATCCGGTTCGCTCTGCCTTCGCGTTTCAAACATCCCCGCCCGCACTTCCTGGCGATAAATCCTGCTGCGAGATTTGCTTACCGCCAAGAGGTGCAGATTGCACCGCCGATGCATTTTGCACTGCCGCGGGTTTATGCCCTGACGCCCACCCCGCCGACTGGGCGATCCGGCGTACACTGGGCTTGTGCTGTCCGTGGTCGTGCCCATCTACAACGAGCAGGAGAACCTGCCCGAACTAAGCCGGCGGCTGCGTGAGGCATGCGACACGACCGGTCTGTCGTGGGAAGTCCTTTTCGTCGACGACGGCAGCACCGACGGCTCCGGCGAGGTGCTCGAAGCACTGCACGCCTCGGACGAGCGGATGAAGGTGGTCACGCTGAGCCGAAACTTCGGCCACCAACCCGCGGTCAGCGCCGGACTCGCCGAGGCGCGGGGCGACGCGGTCGTGCTCATTGACGGCGACCTGCAGGATCCGCCGGAGCTGATTTCGGACTTTGTCGCCCGCTGGCGTGAAGGGGCGGACGTCGTGCTGGCCGAGCGGACCAGCCGGGACGACGCGACGTTCCGCAACCCGCTGCGGGCGATCGGATTCACCCTGTTCTACCCACTGTTTCGCCGGGTGAGCGATCTGCCGACCGCGCCGGACACGGGGATCTTCGGGCTCATGGACCGGGCCGTCGTCGATGAACTCAACGCCATGCCCGAGCGGAGCCGGTTCATTCCCGGCCTGCGTGCCTGGCTCGGTTTCCGGACCGCGACCGTCCAGTACGACCGCGCCGACCGTGCGGCCGGGGCACCGAAGCAGACGCTCGTTCGGTTGATCAAATACGCCGCCGACGGGATGTTCTCCTTCAGCACCAAGCCGCTCAAAATCGCGACGCTGTTGGGCTTTCTCGTGTCGCTCGGCTCGCTCTGGCTTGCCGCGTACTACGCGCTGAGCAAGTGGATCAACGACAAGCCGACCGACGGCTTCACCACCACCATCGTCGTCGTACTTTTCCTCGGCGGCGTGCAGTTGATCACTGTCGGCATCCTCGGCGAATACATCGGACGTATCTACGAAGAGGTCAAGCAGCGTCCGCTCTACGTCATCCGCCGAAAGCTTGGCGTCGGCGAAACATCGACTCGGCCCGTCGTCCGCCGCGAAGTCGAAGTCTCCACGTCCGAAAATCCTTGATGAGCGTCGTCTCAATCCCGCACTTTCGCCAACCGATAAGCGGAACACGGACTGTTGGCATCTTGCCGAACTCCGTCGTCTGTTGTGCCAATCGCTTCCGGGGAAGAAGAGACGTTGATCACCGCCAAGAAACACCTCGATATCGCAAGTCGGCACTTGGTGGTCGTCGTGCCCGCCTTCAACGAAGAAGATGTGCTGAGCGACACGATCGAGGCATTGCTCGGCACCGTTCCCGACCGAGTCACGGCACTGGGCATGACCTGCGAGTTTATTTTCGTCAACGACGGCTCGACCGACGCGACACCGGGTTTGCTCGACTGTTGGGCTGATAACGAAGCACGCATTCGCGTGGTCCATCTGACGCGAAACTTCGGACACCAGCCGGCGGTGAGCGCCGGGCTTTGCGTCGCGCTCGAGTCCGCCGACGTGATCGCGGTGATGGACTGCGACCTGCAGGACCCGCCCGAGGTCATGTGCGACATGCTCGAGCGTTGGGCCGACGGCTACGACGTGGTCTACGGCGTGCGGCGCAACCGCAAGGAGTCGGTCGTGCGACGGTTCGGCTATTCGGTGTTCTACAAACTACTCGCGGCGGTGAGCGACTTCGACATTCCGCGCGACTCGGGCGACTTCTGCGTCATGGACCGGCGAGTCGCGGAGTTGATGCAAAACCTGCCCGAACGCCAACGCTTCATCCGCGGGCTTCGAGCCTGGGTCGGCTTGCGACAGACCGGTTTTAAATACGACCGCCCCGCCCGCGCCGCCGGTGAAACGCACTACTCGTTGCACCAACTCCTCAAGTTCGCGTCCGACGGGCTGGTGAGTTTCTCGAACCTGCCGTTGGGGTTGGTGACGCGGGTCGGGGTCGCCTGCGGCATCGGTGCATTTCTGATGTTCGCGTGGGTCGTGTTGGACGGATTGTTCGGACTGACCAACGCCGCCCCCGGTTGGCCGTCGATGGCGGCGCTGGTGCTGTTCATCGGCGCGGTGCAGATGATCTCGCTGGGAATCTTCGGCGAGTATCTCGGCCGGGTGTTCGCCGAGGTCAAAGGACGCCCGACTTACCTCATCGCACGCATCGAAGGCGAGTCGCGATGTGAACAGCGATCCAAGGCGGCGTGATGAAGACGCTCATTCCCACCGCTTTGATCCTGCTCGGACTCGCCGTGCTCGTCGGAACCGGTGTGTTCAGTGTCGGTCGCGATCCGGAGTTCCTGCGGCAGGACTTCGCGTGGCTCTGGTCGGCCGGACACATGCTCGCCGACGGGGCCAACGCTTACGACTACGACGCGTTCCGCCCGGTGCTGATGAGCGTCGTCGGCGAGCATGGCGGCAACGCGTACGCCTATCCGCCGCACCTCGGGCCGATCGCGCTGCATTGGGGTGTGTTGCCGTACGACGTCGGGGCGTGGGTGCTCACGATCGAGAACCTGGCGTTCACCCTGCTGCTCGCGGCCGGCGTGTTCGTGATCGTGCGGCAAGCCGTCGGCGAACTTTGGTACGCGGCAACGGCAGCCGGTCTGATGTTGGCTTGCCCTTACGCCGCCCATGTCACGGCGATGGGACAGACGTCGCTGCTCGTTGCGGCGGCGCTGCTTTGGGGGTGGTACTTCACTTACCGCGGCCGGCCGATCGTCGGCGGCGTGTTGCTGGCGATCGCGGCGATCAAGCCGATGTTCCTCGTGCTACCGGTGATCTGGCTGTTGCTCGACCGACAATGGCGGGCGTTTGCAACGTTCACGATCACGGGGCTTTTGTTGAGCACACCGACGGTGATCATCGCCGGCGGGCCGATCGACTTTGCCTACGACTGGGCCGCGTGCATCGCGAACTACAAGGCGTTCTTCGCACAAGCTCCCGGCTACCGGCACGGGACGGGACTCGGCGGCGTCCTCCACCTGCTCGGCGTCAACTCGCCGGACCTGACGCTGCTCGCTGTCCCCGCTGTGGTCGCGTTGTGGTGGAGCCAACAGGATGACGCCGGGGTGTCGTCGATCGACGTCCTCGCGCTGCTCGGCTTGGCGTACTTCCTGCTCGGCAGCGCCCACGACTACGACATGGTCGTGCTGGCACCGGTGATCCCGGCGCTCGCGATCCATGTACGCCACCGGCCGGCGTGGCTGGTCGCGGCGTGCTTGGCGCTGGTGGCCATGTACTTTCCGCAACGGGCGCTGCGTGGGTTCGAGTCGCCCTTGCTCTTGCAATGGCGGATGCCGGTGCTGCTCGGCTTGTTCATCGGACTTGCCTGGCTGGCGCTACGCCAAGGTCGCAAGGCCGTGGCCCAAAGAGATCGACCCTCCACGACACCGGCCACCGCGCTCAACGCTTGAGCGGGCTTCACCGAAAACTCGTCCAACGTCGACCGTTCAAAGTCGGTATGTAGCCAAGTCAGCCCGGCCCGCAAAGGTCATCAATACGACTTGGCTCACTGGCTTCCACCCGAGTCGAGCGCAAATTCTACCTTACACCGGCGGAATGCCAATTTAGTCCATCGCCTCGGTAATAACCCGAAGGTTTGCCTCGTCCGCCGTTAGGCTGACGCGATCGACGGCCGCACTTGCCGAAAACGCAGACAGCATTTCTTCCAGCGTTACATCGAAATCTGCAACCACTGGCGCAAACGACTGTAAGCCAACGACCGGCGTAGATGATCGCAATACCAGCGAATCACTCCAAATACCACCTAGTGACGCATCTAAAACGACATATCGGCAGCCTATCGAGTTGTAGTACACCGCAAACAGAATGTCTTCCTCGTTCTCGGAATCTGAACGAAGGAATAACAGCCGTTCATTGGCCTTCTTTGCCCCTGAAATATCAAGAACTGTTTTAACTTCTGAAATTCGCTCGTCATCTCCAAACCCGATAGCGTTCCATTCGCCCCTGGCTGTCCTTTCGAACACGTACTTTGATTCGGATTGGGCAAAAACATGCGAACAGCATTGAACTTCGCCCAGCTTTCAATCAATCCAGGGCCAAAAGCCGCCACTCCAGCCACGATTAACCCAAACGCCAGAAGGGCGGCGAAAATACGACAGGAGCGCCATAGTTCGCGAAAGCGAGAATGCGCACTAGCAGGAGCGTAGTGCAGAGAGGACATAACTTTCGCCGTTTTACAACAGTTCATCAGGGCTAATCGTCCTCGCCAAGATTCAGCGAGCAACCGGGCAGCTCCGTATGTTACGCCGTTAAACTCTTTCATTGACGAAACGGAGTCAGTTGGTGAAGTCGAGTGACGAAACAACACCCGAGTTCGAGATAATATAAGCTGGGCTACCACTTGAGACATCCAGCCCATGCTCATCGCCGATTTCCGCGAGCCTGCCCCGACCGGTTCCCCTCGACTTTGGGATATCACTAGTCAACGTAAGGCCGTTTATGCCGGACAATTGATCAAGATAGTCTAACAGTTCTTCGTCGATATCGAACAAGATGATTTGCCTAGACAATCCATCAACATCAACGCGTGCTGCTGGACTGCGTAGCCAGCTTCGCCCAACGGCGACTTCAAGCGACGCGTATCGAAATCCGCCACCGTCACGCTGAACAAATACGATCCATCGTGTCTCATCAGGGGATTGAAGGCTGTAAATCTCGCCCGGACCAAACTTATCTTCATACGAACTCAGGCCGAGCAAGGCGACGCAAGTCGCAGCCTCTTCGTGGGGTAACAACCCAGCCTGACTCCGCGCGATCTGATGAATCCTAGCATTGCCAATAACATTACTCGAGTAAGGCGAAAACACAAAACAAAGCACGATTGACGCGGCCACAGCCAGTACAAGTATACAAACCCGCTTTCGACGAGCTGTGCTTTTAAACCCAAAATAGTGGATGGCGTTCATCGAGTGTTTGGATATCTGGCCTGATCGCCTAAACAGTTTGCTCGGTGGTTATGACCACGCCCCCAGACCCTTCGGGTGCCCTTACCCCAGCAATCCAACGCACGCCTGCTTCAGTGATTACAATTCGGATATTGGACCCGCCTGGGATGAAGATCGAAGTCGTCTCACCGTCATCTGGGCCAGGTAGCCGAATAACGATATCCCCTCCGAGGGTGGCACCGCCGTTGACCGGCAATTCGTCATCATCAATGTCTTCAGGGAGTATCCAGTCTCCGAAAAATGGCAACGCAAAGAAAGGCGCAATACCTTCGCCGAAATCAGGTTCGCCAAGATCCTCGTCAAACTCGGCCCATTCCGGTTGCGCGTTCGGCACCGGTTGCTCCCCATCACCCACCGGGTCATCGACCATCACCTCAATGTTCCCGCGATCAATCAGGACGTCCATCTCAACAGTAGTGTCCACTCGCGCCACGAGGTTCTCGGTCACCTCGGCATTTCCGTCCGGCAACGCCGCCAGCGAGAAAGTCGCCGTGTCTTCGCCGGGGGCGAAGGTCAGCGACCCGTCCGGGATCATCGTATCGACGCCCGGCGTGGCGGTGCCGGTCAGTTCCACGTCCAGCGTGAGTGCTTCGCCGAGATCGCCGGTACGTTGGACTTCGAAAGTGATGAGTTCACCCTCGGTGACGGCGTGATCGGGCGTGGTGATGGTGACGACGGTGCCGCTGAGAAGACGCCGTTGTTCAAGCGTTGCGAGCATGTGGCCCTTTTGGTTTTTTGAATTGCTGAGAAACTTAGCAACTCGCATCACACGCAAACAATACCAGAATGGGCAATTCTCTTACTAATCCGACGTTGTCACTGTCATAGAGATCACGTCAGTCACCACCAAGTGTGACGTTTGGCGGATTCGCCATGCGTCGACGACGCTGATGCTTCCCGTTAGCGTGCGTGCATGCTCATCCTGCAATGGCTCGGCGCGATCGCGGCGGTGTGGGGGACGTGGGTCGTCGCCACGGCGGTGCTGGTCGGGATCGGACTGCTGGTCAGGCCGACCGTGCGTGATCGCGGCGATGTTGCGTTGGCATTTTGGATGGGCTTCGCTGGCGTTATCGGACTGCTGCAGTTTTGGCACTTCGTGTTGCCGATCGACGGCGTTACACAGATCGCCGTCATCGCGATCGGGGGGTTTGGACTTGCGTGGCGCGGTCGTCGGCTTTGGCCACTGCGGCCGGGGCGTCGGACGACACTCGCGCTATTTACACTGAGCCTCTGGCTGGCCAACCGCGCGATCGGGCCCGGTGATGCGTCGGACTCCGGGCTCTACCACTACCACACGATGGCGTGGTACGGCGAACACGCGATCGTGCCGGGGTCGGCGAACCTGCACCTTCGGCTCGGGTTCAACCACGGGTTTCTGCTCTTCGCCGCGTTGTGCGACGCGGGGCCGTGGGAGGGTCGTGGCGAACACGTCGCGTCGGGCCTGACGCTGCTGGGCATCGGCGGGATGGCGGTGGCGGCACTGGGGCGGATGTGGGTCGGCGACCGTCGGCCGGCGATCATCTTCGCAACGCTACTCGTCGTCCCCGTAACCCTCATGGCGCTCGGCAAAGAAGCGAGCAGCCCGCGGACCGACTGGCCGGCGGCAGCTGTCGCGTTGATCGCAGTCTGGCAGTTGTTGCGAACCGATTTCGACAAGACCGCAGCGTTCGTTTTGGTCGGGTTGTTGCCGGTGATGAAACTCTCGGTCGCGGCCATCGGCATTGGTGTTTGGATCGCGGCGGTCGCGTCGAACATGAACCGACGTCGATGGGCACTCGCGTTCGTGGTGCCGCTACTGTTCGTGCCCCCGTGGCTTGTCCGCGGTGCGGTGCTCAGCGGCCACCCGCTGTTTCCCGCCGACATCGGTGCGGTGTCGGTTGATTGGAAGCTCCCGGCGGAGATCGTCGACCAAGAACAAGCGAACATCGAACGGTTTAGCCGGGTGGGCACCGCGGGTCTGGTCGGCCGGGTGCTCAAGCGCGAGGTCGACACTTCACCCGCGGTACTGGAGAACTTCCGATGGGTGCCGAACTGGGCACTGGCCGTCGGGCTGACGGGGTTCGTGCATGTGGTGTGTCCCCTTGTCTTTGGCGTGGCGTTTCTTGCCTGGCGACGGCGACTTGCATTGGCGCTGCTGCCGGGGGTGCTCGGGTTACTGGTCTGGTTCTTCGGTGCGCCCGAGCCGAGGTTCGGTATGGCGGCGGCGTGGTGCTTCGGTGCGGCCGCGATTGCCTTGGCCCGGCCGAAGTCGTTGACCGTGTCGATGACGGTGACGGTCGGCTTGGCGCTCACGGTGACATGGGCGGCCGCGTTGCAGGTCAAACTCCGCCAACGCAACCCGCTCGAAGTCATCCCGCTAATCCTCCCGACCGATGGCGGCTTCCACGAGCACGAGGCCGTCGAACACGTGCCGTTCACGACCAACTGGGGCACGCGGATCATGCAGCCAGAGCCGCTCCACAAGCCGTGGCGTGGTCCGTTGCTGAGCACCGGCTTTCCGCATCGCGACCTGCGGCTGCGCGACCCCAACGACATCGCCGCCGGGTTTCAGATCGTCGAACACCCCACCGCCGAACGGCACGGCTTCGGTGTCACGTTTCCGAGTGACGGGACGAACAACTGAGCGACTCGATCGCATCGACCGTCGTGCATAGCGCAGCATCCAGGTCGAAGCCGCCGAGCGTTGCCGCAAAGGTCTTCGCCGACGCGGTGAAACGACCGTCGGCGAGCAAACGCTGCAAGCCACCCCGCAAACCCTCGGCATCTTCGGGCCCGACGGCAATGCCGATGCCAAGCTCGGCGACCCGCCGGGCGGTGATCGCTTGCTCGGTGTTGAGTGGGATCAGCAACATCGGCACGCCGGCCCGAGCAAACGTCGCGACCGTCGCCGCCCCGGCATGACAGACGCCGATGTCCGCGTCCCGCGCCAACACGTCCAACGGCAACGGTTCAGCGGTGACCGTGACGTTGGGTTGGGTGTTGCGGGCGTTGATCCGGGTGAGGTGTAGCAACGAGGCAATGCCCGTGAGTCCGAGCAGATCGAGCAGCAGACCGAGCATGGCGAACGGCTTGACGTATCCCGCCAGGCGTAGGCCGTTACCCGCTGGCCAATCGGTGTCGGCCGTCGGCACGGGCGGTACTGGTAGCCGGCCGACGTAACGTCCGTCCGGCTGCGGGCCGTAGTGATCTAGTGCGGGCACGGTTGTGCGGATTCGATTCATACCGGCGTACAGATCGGTCAGACGTTGGGTGCCCGACGGGAGTCGGTCAGCGAGCTTTTCGAGCAATCGGCGTTCGCCGATGGTCGTGTCGAAGGTGTCAGCATCGGCGAAGCCGGCCAAGGCGCGGAGGTTGGGCAGAGAATCACGCCCGGCCGGCGGCATGTCGTAGCCGGTGCTGACGTTGATGCAGGGCGCATCGAGCCGCCCCGCCAACAGCACCGCCGTCGGGGCAAAATCAGTCACCAGCACGTCGGGACGACATGCCTCAAGCGCGTTCGCCCAGGCTTCGATGTACGCATGGCAGTCCGACGCGGAACCGTGATAACAGGCGTGGAGCAGGATGTCGGCCCAAGTCGCCACGGTCGGCCGATCGGTCGGCTTGGGCCGTGTCGGTGCCTGGATGACACGGTCGAAACTGCCCGGCCCGGACCAGCGGTGGCCAAGTTGCGGATCGCGACAGAGCAGATCGACGCGATGACCGCGAGATCGCAAAGCGTGGCCCAACACCCCCAACCGGCCGACGTGTCCGCCCCCGCCGCCAAGTTCCCACGCCATGGTCACGCGCATCCGGCACAGGCTACAGGATCTTGCAACGCATCGATTTATTCACTATTTTGCGACAACAGCGTTAATGCCACCACGGGAAAAGGAGAAAAATGGCACATTCCAACCGCACCGCCGCCGCAGCCATGTTGGCCGGCGCGCCCGCCCTCTTGCTCACCGCACAAGCGTCCGCCCAGTTCGCCAGCGGCCCCACCGCGAGCTTCGACCGGTCGGAGTTGACGTCCAGCGTCCAGTTCGACGTCAACGGCGATGAAATCAACGACTTGCTGATCTTCGTCGGACCCACCGATGACATTGATTACGGGTTCTACGGAGATTACGTCGGCATCCTGCCTTTGAGCCCCGATGCCGAGGGCCTTGATTCGAGCATCTACGTCAACTCCGATGTCGCCTTCGGCATCGACGGGTCGTCCATCAACGAGTTTGCCACTCCCGAGGATGTCGGTGCGTTGCTCGGCAATCTCGACGGCGACGGCAACGTCAGCCCTTCGAGCGGTTTGGGGGTGCTGTTCGCCGGTGAGTTGTACGAGGAGCCTTTCGGCAATGACGCGGTGCCTACCTTCGTGGTGTCGCCGGGCAACATCGCCGGCTTCCTGTACGAAACCGATGACGGCCTCGGCCTGGGGTTCATCGAGGTGGAGGTCAGCTTCATATCCCCCGAAGGCACACCGGCAGCGACCGTGACCACCGTCGATATCTTCGCCAGCGGCTTCACGCTGATCCCGGAACCGGCCGGACTCGGCCTGCTCGGACTTGGCGGATTAGTCCTCCGACGACGCCGGTAGTCACGGCCGTTTTTCACCCGCCAAGCCGGCCCGATTCTCCGCTCCAGTCGCGGGAAATCGGGCCGGTTTTCGCCTAAGATTCCGGTCTACCCATGGCCGACGACACGACCACCCCCACCGACGATTCAACGCCGGAATTTGAAGAACAAATCGAGGACCTGCGGATCGAGCGCGAACTGCAGGATTCGTACCTGACCTACGCGATGAGCACCATCATGGACCGGGCGCTGCCCGACGTCCGTGACGGACTCAAGCCGTCGCAACGCCGCATCCTCGTGGCGATGAACGACCTGAACCTCGGCCCCCGATCCAAGCACCGCAAATGCGCCAAGATCTGCGGCGACACCGCCGGTAACTACCACCCGCACGGCGATCAGATCGTCTACCCCACCCTGGCCCGACTCGCCCAGGACTGGGTCATCCGCCACCCGCTGATCGACCCGCAAGGCAACTTCGGCTCCTCCGACGGCGACTCACCCGCCGCGTCCCGATACACCGAGGCACGGATGACCTCCGAGGCGATGGAACTGCTCTCGGACCTGAACCTCGACACGGTCGACTTCCAGCCGAACTACGAGGAGACCCGCAACGAGCCGACCGTGCTGCCGGCGAAGTTTCCGAACCTGCTGGTCAACGGCAGCACCGGCATCGCGGTCGGCATGGCGTGCAACCTGCTGCCGCACAACCTCGGCGAGGTCTGCGACGCGATCGTCACCGTCATCAACAACCCCGATTGCACGTTGGCGGACTTGCTGGAAGTGATCCCCGGGCCGGACTTCCCGACCGGCGGCGTTATCGCCGGCCGTGCCGGGATCATCGACGGTTACTCCACCGGTCGCGGCCGACTCACGCTTCGCGCCGTGCTCGACACCGAAACCGACAAGAAGGGCCGCACCTCGATCGTCGTCACCGAGCTGCCGTATGGCGTGATCCGCAAGAACATCGTCGCCGGCGTCGCCGATGCGGTGAAGAAGGACCTGCTCACTGACGTGTCCGCCGTCAACGACGAGTCGGGCCGCAAACACGCTTGTCGGATCGTGATTGATCTCAAGCGCGGCGCGGAGCCGGACGTTGTGATTAACCAGCTCTACCGCTACACGCAGTGCCAGATCACCGTGAGCATGATCAACATCGCGCTGGTGCATCGCCAGCCGCGCACCTTGGGGCTCAAGGATCTGATCCACCACTTCATCGAGCACCGCAAGGACGTCATCACCCGCCGCACCCGGCACCTGCTCAAGAAAGCCCTGCAACGTGGCCACATCCTCGAAGGCCTGATCTACGCCGTCTGCGACATCGACGAAGTCGTCCGCCTGATCCGCTCCAGCCGCACCCGCGACGAGGCGATCGAGAAGCTCCGCGAGCGGTCCTTCCGCATCGCGCCGGACCACCCGTTTGCCCCGCAGATCCCCGAGAACATGCTCGGCAACGAGCATCGCCTCACCCGCGTCCAGGCCGAAGCGATCGGGCGTCTGCAACTCATCCAGCTCGTCGGGCTCGAGATCGAAAAGCTCACCAACGAGTACCGCGATGTCCGCCAGGAGATCGAAGACCTGCAGTACATCCTCGCCAACGAGTCGGCCGTCCTCGACATCATCCGCGAAGACACGATCGAGCTGAAAGAGAAGTACGCCAACCCCCGTCGCACCAAGATCGACAACAACGAAGCGCAGGCGATCGACCTCGAAAAGCTCATCCAGCCCGAGGACGTGACGGTGACGATGAGCCACGCCGGCTACATCAAACGCCTGCCCATCGACACCTACCGCAGCCAGGGCCGCGGTGGGCGTGGGATCAAGGGGCTCGGCGCGAAGGAAGGCGACTTCGTCGAGCACATGTTCGTGGCCAATACGCACGACCACCTGCTGTTCTTCACCAACACCGGGCGGGTCTATTCCAAGCGCGTCTTCGACGTGCCGGAGATGTCACGCACCTCGGCCGGCCGATCCGTCGCCAACCTGCTGGAGTTCCAGCCGGGCGAGAAAACCGCCGGCGTCCTCGCCATCAAGGACTTCCAGCAAGAGGAAGCGTTCCTCCTGTTCGCGACCAAGATGGGCACGGTAAAGAAGACCGCCCTCTCCGCCTACGGCAACATCAACCGCAACGGCATCATCGCCATCAACCTCGCCGACGCCGACGAACTCATCGGCGTCCGCATGACCGGTGGCAACGATGAAGTCCTGCTCGGCACCGAGGAAGGCATGGCCGTGCGGTTCGACGAGAACGACGTCCGCGCCATGGGCCGAAACGCCGGCGGCGTCCGCGGCATCAACCTCGCAACCAAGGACGAAGTTGTCGCCATGATCGTCGTACCTCCCATGCCTGAGTCGGACGAATCCGACGACGAAGGTGAGGGCGAAATCACCGATACCGGCGTGCCCATGGTCCTGGTCGCCACCGAGAACGGCTACGGCAAACGCACCCCCGTCACCCAGTACCGCAAGACCAAACGCGGCGGCAAGGGCGTCAAGAACATCCGCATGACCGCCCGCAACGGCAAGGTCGTCGGCATGCTCGTCGTCCACGGCGACGAAGACGTCATGTTCATCACCAACGACGGCATCCTCATGCGAACCGCCGTCAAAGGCATCAGCGCATACAGCCGCGCCGCCGCCGGCGTCAAACTCATGAACGTCGGCAAAGGCGACAAACTCGTCGCCCTGGCGAAGATCGACGGGGACGAGGACGACGAAGCCTGATCAAATCGCAGTGAAGAGCGGGTTTAATCCCACCACAATCCGACCGACTTCGTGTTGACTAAGTCCTTACGCAGCAACTCGACGCCGTAGTCGGGGGCGTCGAGGTCGACGCCCTCAATGAGTTCGGTGATGTTCTCAGGCACGTCCATTCCCATGTCCTCGGCGGCATCGATCATCTCGACGACGCAACCGAAGTGCTGATCCACCGTGTCGGGACAAAAGCCATAGATTTCGTCGGCAAGCACCCGGGTGTCCTCGGGGAGCTTCTCAAAATGAACCGTCAGGCGATCGAACGCGACGTCATCGATCCTGATGCCGTAAAGCTCATCCCACTTACGCAACCGCGCGATGATATCGTCGGTCGAGACGTCGAAGTTGTCCCCATTGGTCCCGGCCTCTCGAAGCTGAGCGATGTCGGAATCGTTGATCATCCTCGCCACAATAACGGGTCACCACGGCAACAACGAAACTTCACCGCATTGAGACAAGTCGCCTGTCGGGCGGTTCTTCCCCGGTTGAAGACGCGATAGCCTCAATGCCATGCCCGTCACTATCGACGATGTCCGTGCAGCTACAGAGCGCGTCCGCGAGGCAGTGTTGCGGACGCCTTGCCATCAGTCCGACGCGCTGGCCCGACTTTGTGGTTGCACCGTTTACGCCAAGCTCGATTACCTCCAAGCGACCGGTAGCTTCAAGGAACGCGGGGCACGCAACAAGCTCGCGCAGCTTGGCAATGACGCCGGCGTCATCGCGGCGAGTGCGGGGAACCATGCCCAGGCGCTGGCGTACCACGGCCGTGACCTCGGGCATGATGTGACGGTCGTAATGCCGAAGTTCGCGCCGCTGGTGAAGGTCGCCAACTGCCGTGCGCTGGGGGCGCGTGTCGTCATCCACGGCAGCACGTTCGACGAAGCACGGCGTCATGCCGTGGAGATCGCCGAGCGCGACGCCCTGACCTACGTCCACGGCTTCGACGACCCGGCTATCGTGGCGGGTGCTGGGACGACGGCGCTGGAAATTCTCGAAGACGTGCCCGAGCCGGATGCGGTGATCGTGCCGGTCGGCGGCGGCGGACTGATCAGCGGTGTCGGCTTGGTGATGAAGGCGCTCGCGCCGAACTGCCGGTTGATCGGCGTCGAGGCGGACAGTGCGCCGACATTGCAGGCCGCCCTCGCCCATGGCGGGCCGACGCCGGTCGAGGTCACCCCCACCATCGCCGACGGCCTCGCGATCGCACAGCTCGGTCAACTCAACTACGACATCTGTAAAGGCGTCGTCGACCAAGTCGTTTCCGTCGACGAAGCGCAAACGGCACGCGCGGTGTTGCAGTTGATGGAAAAGGAGAAGGCCGTCGTCGAGGGCGCGGCGGCAACATCGCTGGCAGCGCTGACCGGCCCGCTGTGCGAGGAGCTTGCCGGCAGAACCGTGGTGATCCTGCTGTGCGGCGGAAACGTCGATGCATCGGTACTGGCCCGCGTGATCGAGCGTGGCCTTGCCGCCGATGGCCGACTCTGCCGCTTCGTGTGCCGGACCTCCGACCGACCGGGCAGCCTCGCGAAGCTGCTCAACATCCTCGGCGAGGTCGGCGTGAGCGTGAAGGACGTGCAACACGACCGCAGCTTCGGCCCACCAGACATCGGTCGCGTCGACATCGCCCTCACCCTCGAAACCTACGACGCCGACCACATTGAGCAACTCCGGGCCGCCCTCAAAGCCAACGGCATCGCGCACACGCAGCTTTCCCATCTCGGCGAGCCGGTCGACTGACCGCTACCCTCCGACCATGCCCCACTCGCGCATCACCGGCCTCCATCACGTCGCGGTCTTCGTCAAGAACATCGACGCGTCCGTGAAGTTCTGGACCGACACGTTCGGCTTCGCCGAAAAGCTCCGATGGACTGCGGGCGACAAGCCGGCCGTCATGCTCGATACCGGCGACGGCAACTATCTCGAGTTCTTCCAAACGCCCGACGCGCCCGACCGTGGTGACAACTGGAAGAACGACGAAGCACTCGCTCACGTCGCGCTACGGTGCGTCGGCCTGGACGAGATGCTCGAAAAGGCCCGCGCGGCCGGCTGCCGGGTGCTGATGGAACGGGCCGATGTGAACATCGACAACGCGGCCAAGGCCTCGCCATCGCAGGTACCGATCCGCATCGCATTTTTCACGGCGCCCGACGGCGTCGTTGTCGAGTTGTTCGAGAACGACCTGACGTGAGCACGAAACTTGGCCGTGATGTGGTAAGCTTGCGACATGCGATGCCCCCAACTCGCGATCTTGTCACTGATTTTGCTCGCCGGCGGAAACCGAACCGCTTCCGGAGATGTCCTGTTGAGCCAGGATTTTTCCGATGCGGGGCTCGGTCAGTACACCGACGCGGAAATGCGATCGGCGTTCCCCGAGGTGCCGTGGACGCAAGGTTTCAATGAAGGTCGGGCGACGATTGTCGACGATGGCCGAAAGGGCCACGGGTTGGAGATGTTCTACCCGCAGGGCACGTTCGGCCCGGGCCAGGGCGGCGGGCAGGCACCGCTGCAGTTCGCCGACGGCGCGGTCTATGACGAGTTGGTCTTCAGCTATTCCGCCATGTTCCGCGACGGGTTCGACTGGCAAAAGGGTGGCAAGCTCCCCGGCCTTGCAAGCGGCTGGCAGGCGTCCGGCGGTAACGCGGCCGACGGCACCAACGGCTTCACCGCCCGCATGATGTGGCGCACCGGCGGCAAGCTCGTTCAGTATGTCTACCACATGGACACCCCCGGCGGGTTTGGCGAAGACTTCACCTGGCAACTCGACGGCGAGGACGTGTTGCTCGAGACCGATCGCTGGTACGACTTCAGGACCCGCGTCAAGCTCAACACGCCCGGCGAAGCCGACGGTGAGATCGAGAGCTGGCTCGATGGCGAACGGGCGCTGCATGTGACGGGCCTGCGATTCCGAACAGTCAACGGCGTGATGATCGACAACGTCTATTTCAGCACGTTCTTCGGCGGCGGCGATGACACCTGGGCACCGGACAACGACAGCCGGATCGTGTTCGACAACTTCCTCGTGGTCGACCCCGACCGACGGCGGGCGGCGGTGCCCGAGCCGGCGGTGATCGGTTTTGCCGCACTGGCCGTGCCGCTGACGTTGGTTCGGCGACGGCGAATTTCGCCGGTTTGAGTCCGACGGCAAGCCGCTACGCTACCGGCGTGACCCGCACCAAAGTCCTCGCCACGCTCGGCCCGGCGACATCCGACGTCGACACCCTGCTCGACCTGTTCAAGGCCGGCGCGGACCTAGTGCGGCTCAACTTCTCCCACGGCACGCTCGACGATCATCTCCAAATCCTCCGCAACGTCCGCGAAGCAGCCGCCCGACACGATCGGCCCGTCGCGGTCCTCGGCGATTTGTGCGGACCCAAGATCCGCCTCGGCCAAGTCCGCGACACCGACGGCGATGACAGCGGCGTCCAGATCAACGTCGGCGACACGCTCATCCTCCAACGGCAGGACATCCTCGGCGATCGCGAGGACGACAATACCATCCGCGCCAGTTGCACCTATCCGCAACTCATCGACGACATCCATGTCGGCCATCGCGTGCTCATCGAAGACGGCTTGCTGCGGTTCATTTGCATCGATCAGTCGGCCAACGCACTGCACCTGCAGTGCAACGTCGGCGGTCGGCTCAAGAGCCGCAAGGGCATCAACCTACCTGCCACCGACCTGAACCTGCCGAGCATCACCGACTATGACTGGCAGTGCGTCGAGTGGGCCATTAAGAACGAGTTGGACTTCCTCGCGTTGAGCTTCGTCCGACAGCCCAACGAACTGCAACAGCTCCGCGAGCATCTCCAGTACAACAACTCGCCGATCGACCTCGTCGCCAAAATCGAGAAAGGCGAGGCGCTCGAACAGATCGACGCCATTATCGCGGCCTCCGACGCGCTGATGATCGCCCGTGGCGATCTCGGCGTCGAGGTCGATGTCGCCCGTGTGCCGATCATCCAGAAAGACCTGATCCGCAAGTGCCAGACGGCGGGGAAACCGGTCATCGTGGCGACGCAGATGCTGCAAAGCATGATCGAGAACGCATCGCCGACACGCGCTGAAGTCAGCGACGTGGCCAACGCGATCTTCGACGGCGCCGACGCGGTCATGCTCAGCGGCGAGACGAGCGTCGGCAAGTTTCCCATCGGTGCAGTACACGTGATGAACCGCGTCGCCGAGCAGACCGAGCGTTACCTGATCGACAACCCCGAGCTCGACACCAGCGCCCGACCGAACGTTCGTGCCATGCGTTTGAGCAACGCAATCGCTTCGGGCGTTCGGCAGTTGGTCAAGGAACTCGGCCCCAAGCTCGTGGTCGTCTACAGCCAGACCGGCGACACGGCCCGCATCTTCTCCAAGCACCGCCTGCCCGTCCCGCTCGTCGCGCTTTCGAGCAACCACCGCACGCTGCGGCAAATGGCGTTGCACTTCGGCACGTTGCCGATCGAGATGCCCGCCCCGCCGGACTTGCGGACGCTCGTGGGTTGCATCGACGAGTTGCTGATCAGCCACGACCTCGCCGCCAACGGCGACCGCACCGTCATCGTCGCCGGCGCGAGCATGGGTACCCCCGGCGCGATGAACGGCGTCGTCGTCCACACCGTCGGGGCAAAGCTGCACGACGTGTAACGACAAAGAAGGCCGCGTCCGAAAGCGGACGCGGCCAACACGGGTTCAAAAGCTGTGTGCTGTTCAGCCGCCCCAGCACGGCGCGTCACCGCAGTCGGCGGC